>NZ_AP024849.1:505000-805000 GCF_019977655.1 Clostridium gelidum | reverse complement strand
ATTTGGTTTTATTTATTTCTAAGATAATATAAAGCTTCTCCAGTTAGGTTTGCCTGCCCCATGTGAACCCATCCATAAGAACTTATAGAATAACTACCGAATTTAGGACTTTCCCACTTTTTGCAAGGTTATCCACTTTATAAGCCAATACTTGGTTTACTTGCGTTATGTTCCACATGTCCTCTAGCTCTTCCTTCATATATTACCGTTACCAGTAACGCACTTGCATTCGAGTTGTCTTCCTATCAGTACGGCGACGCAGAATTCTTTCAGCCTGTCGGCTCAGCAAACATGCTGGACGAACAAAAAAAGCCGTAGTACAACGTACTACGACCTTTGTGGCAGGGGCACTAGGATTCGAACCTAGAATCAATGGTTTTGGAGACCACTACTCTACCGTTGAGCCATACCCCTAAGACAATAATGATTATATAACACATTTATAAATAAATCAACAAATTTTTCATTTTACACTGAGAAATATAATATTATGGATACCAAAAGTTAAAATTATACTTCTAATATCTATATTTAAGTTATTTTATATTACTAACGCCTAACGCCGTAACTTCTTTAGTTTTTTGACCATTTCGATAATTCATTTACATTCCATAAAATCAAATCATCAAAAGACATTTTGCCATAATACTTCCATAGGTTTATTGTGCTGTATCCTGCTACGTTAATTTTTGTTCCTTGTTCTCCATCTACTATTATAATAACTTTTTTAGGATCTATATTATTAATCTTTACAAATTCAGTTATTTCATGATTATCAAGCTGAATTGTATTTAAATTTAGAGATTTAGTTAAATAATCAAAATCATTATTCAATGTTATAAATTTATACTCATTGAGTGATTTTATTTTATCCTCATATTTTTTTATATTCCCATCAAATTCTTTAATAGCATCATTATAATTCTCTTCATAATAATCCCTATTTTGAGGATCTCTATCTTGAATAGCTGCCTTTACATTATATAATGCTATCTTATACTCTTCTATACCTTCAAAATAACATGGATTCTCTTTATTATGGACATCATCTAAAAGCCTTACACCTCTAGCTAAATTTATTATTCCAAGATTCCCCTTCTTTAATTCATCGATAAACGACTTACTCCAAGGTTCAAATGAAGTTCCTGAATATATAAATAAATCCATATTTGATATATTATTTAAAACATCTTCGCTATATTTAAATTCACTAATGTCTTTTTGATTAGTAAACATATATTCTACATTATTTTTTTCTTTTATAATTTTCTTAACCATATCATACTGAGGTTTATTAACTGTCATTATATTTAGATACTTATCTCTATTTTCAATTCTACTATTATCAGTATTGGCTAATAAAGGGCTTGAAAATACACTCATACCAAAAGATAATGCAATAGTTATTATTACCATTGCAAAGGTAATCTTCTTCAAAAATAAGTCACCTCCAAAATTTTTAACTGCTTATTTTTATAATCTTATTTTCAACTAGCATTCTAATTGAATTTTCCACTTACATTTTATTAATATATATAATAATTAATATCTACACTAATTATTATATATTACTTTTCGTATTAATATGTCAATTTAGTTTAGTATATATTCGGTTTTATTATACCAATAAATTTGAAATAAATATATATAAATTTATTACATATTTCTGAATATTTAATTTAGGCACATGAAAATAAATAACAAAACTAATTTTTCTTAATCATCTTCCTTATTAGATATTTTATTAATTTGCTTTTATACAATTTTGAGATAAAATAAAAGAATGGGAATTTATATACTTAAATTTTTATTATGTGTTTTTAGATCATAGAATTAAATTAAAAATTCTAAATATAATATTTGAGTTCTCACTTATTAAGGAGGCATTTCATGGAATTTGAAGTTTATGGCGTAGATGATACTACTCAATTAGGAATAAAATTAGGTGAATTATTGAAACCTGGTGATATAATTTGTTTAACTGGCGATTTAGGAACTGGTAAAACCCATATTACAAAAGGAATTGCAAAGGGTTTAGGCATAAATGATACTATTACAAGTCCAACCTTTACAATTGTTAATGAATATGAAGGTGGAAGATTAAAACTTAATCATTTTGATGTTTATAGAGTAAGTGATCCTGATGAAATTTATGCAATTGGATTTGATGATTATATATTTTCAGATGCCGTATCTATTATAGAATGGGCAAATTATATAGAAGAAATTTTACCAAAGGACTTACTTCATATAAAAATAGAAAAAGACTTTGAAAGTGACGAAGATTATAGAAAAATAACTTTAACTCCGTACGGAGAAAGATATGATTATATAAAGGAGTTGAAATTATGATTGTACTTGCTGTAGACTCGTCTTCAAAAGTTGCAACTGTTGCACTAATGAAGAACAAAAAATTACTTGGAGAAATTACTTTAGCTGATAAAAAAGAGCACTCTGTAATATTAATGACTATTATTGAAAACTTATTGGATAATAATAATTTAACCATAGATGATATTGATGGTTATGTGGTTTCCAAAGGGCCTGGTTCTTTTACTGGACTTAGAATAGGTATGGCAACCGTAAAAGGTCTAAGCTTTGGAAGTAATAAGCCTTATGTTAGCGTATCTAGTTTAGATGCCTTAGCGCTTAGTGTATCTAATTTTGATGGAATTATATGTCCTATAATGGATGCTTTAAGAGATAGTGTATACACTTCATTATATAGAGGAAATTCAACTTGCACTAATTCATCTAGTGAATCCACAAATACTGATGGGAACTATGACTTACCAGTTAAATTAGAACAACTTTTAGATTATTCTGCCTTAGATTTAAGTGAACTAATAGAATTAATTAAAGCTAAAAATGAAAAAGTTATATTTATAGGTGATGGAGTTGATAAATATAAAGATTATTTAATTGAAAATTGTCCAAATTGTTATTTTCCTCCTAATCATCTTAATGTAGTTAGAGCTTCTTCTTTGGGTGAGATAGGTAGTATATTACTGGAAAATGGTGATTTTGATGATTCAAACTCTGCTCCATTTTATTTAAAGAAACCCCAAGCTGTCAGAGAATATGAGCAAAGGATGAAGTAAAATATGGATATAATGATTGATTTCATGAAAGAAGAAGATATTGATGCAATTTTAGATATTAGTTCATTAAGTTTTTCTGTTTGTTGGAGCAAGGGCTCTTATATTCAAGAATTAACTAATCCTATTGCTAGATATCTAGTTGCAAAAATTGATAATAAAGTTGTAGGTTTTATAGGAACATGGATTGTACTTGATGAGTCACACATAACAAATATAGCAGTACATCCGAACCATAGAAAACACGGTATTGGATCAAAACTCCTTAAAGAATTCCTTGACTATTGCAAAAGTCAAGGGTGTATTGCTTATACTCTTGAAGTAAGAAGTGGCAATAAAGCCGCCAGAGCACTTTATGAAAAATACAATTTTAAACAAGATGGCGTTAGAAAAGGATATTATGAAGACAATAAAGAAGATGCTATAATAATGTGGTTAAGAGAGTAATAATATATTTAGATATATTTATCCACAGAAAGGGGCTGTTGCAAAACTAACGTAGTTAGTTTTGTGGCAGCTCATTTTTTTATAAAAAAAATAAAAAATGTGAATTCAAAAGAATTCACATTTTTAGTATAATTAAATTATGTTAAAAACCAAATTATACAATAAAAATTATAATCAATTTAATGATAATTATCAACTTATATTACCATTAAATTTAGAAAACTTAATACCAGAAGATGATTCAGTCCGCTTGCTAAGCCATATATTGGAGGGATTAAATTATACAAAGTTGTATCAGGCGTACTCTTCCGTTGGAAGAAAACCGGCAGTGGAACCAAAAATCATGTTCAAAATAGTATCGTATGCTTATTCTCAAAATGTTTATTCTAGTAGAAAAATAGAGAAAGCATGCAAAAGAGATATAAATTTCAAGTGGCTACTTCAAGGTTATAAAGCACCTGATCATGCTACCATTAGTAGATTCCGTAAAGAATATCTTTCAAATGAAGTAATTGAAGATTTATTTTATCAACAAGTTAAATATCTAGCAGCTCAAAAGGAAATATTATTTGAAAATGTATTTATTGATGGTACTAAAATCGAAGCGAATGCCAATCGTTATACTTTTGTTTGGAAGAAATCCATTTATAAAAATGAGGAAAAAATGTTTGATAAGATTCTTACTCTTGCTGAAAATATCAATCTTGAAGAATCGAGAGACTTTATTGTTAAAAAAGAAACATTGATATATGATATTGATAAAATTCTCGAATGGCTTTTATATGAAAAAGACAAAAGAAACATAGAGTTTGTTCACGGTATTGGTAAAAGAAAAACTGCAATTCAGAAATGGATAGAGCAACTATTTGAATATAAAGAAAGACAAGAAAAATATAATTTCAGTAAAAACATATTATCAAAAAGAAATAGTTATTCTAAAACTGATACAGATGCAACTTTTATGCGTATGAAAGATGACCATATGAGAAATGGTCAATTGAAACCTGCATATAATGCACAAATCGCAGTTGAAAGTGAATACGTAACCGGGGTCGGAATATTTGATGATAGAAATGATATAGCAACATTAATACCTATGCTTAATAATATGCAAGAAAAAATTGGGTATAAATATCTTAATGTAATTGCAGATTCTGGTTACGAAAGTGAGGAGAACTATTTATTTTTAGAATCTAACAATCAAACTCCGTATATAAAACCACAAACTTATGAAAAGTGGAAAAAAAGAAGTTTTAAAAATGATATTAGTAAACGTGAAAACATGAAATATGATGCAGAATCAGATTTATATATTTGCCATAATGGTAGAAAGTTGATTCCGACCTCTATTATTAATAGAAAATCCGCCAGTGGATACAAATCAGAGGCTACTATCTATGAGTGTGAAAGTTGTGATAACTGTGCTCATAAATCGAAGTGCACGAAAGCAAAAGGAAATAGAAAGATGCAAGTTTCAAAAACTTTTGTGGAAAAGCGTGAAATATCTTATAGAAATATCACAACTGAATTTGGAACTAAATTAAGAATGAACAGATCTATTCAGGTCGAAGGAGCATTTGGAGTTCTAAAAAGTGATTATGAATTCAATAGATTTTTAACACGTGGAAAAAATAGTGTTAAAACTGAATTTATTTTGCTTTGTTTTGGCTACAACATTAACAAATTGCATTTAAAAATACAAAATGAAAGAACCCAAAATCATCTTCATGAATTAAAATCTACTGCCTAATTATGGAATAAAATAAGTAGGCTTATTTGAGTGCGCTTGAAATTCAGAAATCTCCCCAAAATTGATTTGATATTTCAATTTTGGGGAGATTTCTTTCTTTGAATCGAAAAGGAGCATCGCTCCTGATCGAAAATCAATCATTTTGCGACACTCCCCTTTTTATTGTAACTAACTATATTGCTTTAAGTATATTTTTTAAATTTTTTCCTTCCTCAAAATCTGGATCTAAAACTAGAGATTTTTCTGTATACTCAAGTGCTTTATCAATTTGTTGCAAATTATAATAACAAAGTGCAATTTCATAATTGGTTTCAGGGCACTCACCATAAAATTCTAATGAAGATTCCAAAAATCTTAGAGCATCATTATCTTGACCAAGATAACCCAATATTGAGCCAAAATGATATCCTAAATCTCCTTCTTCACCAATAGGAAAATAGTGTTCCCAAATGTTTTTGATTGCATCAATCAATTCATCTTTCGGAAAGTTTTCTTCTGTTGGTATTCTTTCAAGCAATATGTTATATAATTCAAGTAAAGTTCTTGAATCCCATACGGTAAACCTTAAGAACGTCAAAAGTTCTTTGGTAGTTAAAGACTTACTTAAAGGCATAATTGCTTTTTTCATAATATAGAAGTCATCTGGCCCTATGCCTTCAATAATCTCATTATAAGCCATTGAAGTCTCTACAAAATCATTATTATTCTTACTTAATAAAAACAGTGACACATTTACATTTTCATGCTCATATATGCTATGTATGGCTTTTCCACCAAGGCCTTTAAAATATAGCTCTAAAGCATGAAAGTTGACTGTCATAGAAATACACCCATGTTTTGATAAAAACGGATGATAATTTCCAGCCATAGATTCTTCATTTTTATAACCCTTATCAGCCGATATTAGGATTACGTCATCATTAAATAACTTTCTTAATCTTGAAATACACCTTAAACCAATTATAGGCATGTAAAAAGCTGTATCCTCTAGAGAATTTTTATAATGCATTAGCACATTATTAAAATTCTTATCTTCGTAATAATCGCTGCCATCAATTTTTTTATCTGTATAATAATAATCCAAACCTGCCAGAATGGATTTATCGTTAGGGTCACGTGTCTCTTTTGAAGTTACTGTAATTAATCCCTCAAAAAGTTCTTCGTCCTTAACATAAAAAGTATCTTGAGGAAGACTGTCAAAGGTATAATTAGCAAATAAAATTAAAGGATTTTTCATTTTGCCACTTGATAGAATTTCTCCACTATATCTAAGTTTAACCTCTTCATCTTTAGATATATCAAAGGTTGCACAATCAAGTACTCCTGATTCAAAGTAAGGCTTTAAAAAGCTGTGATTTTGCCAATATTCAATATTTCTCTCCGCAAAATCTGATACTATATATTTAAACTTTAGACCTTTTAGTGAAGAATTTTCAATCATATGTAAAAATCTTTTTAGAAAAGTATAGGTAAATCGTCCCACTCCTGCTGCAAGCTCCATTATGTAGATGACAGTATTTTTATCTATATCTTCCCGTGCTGCATAATCTCGTAAATACCCAAAGACAGTTTTAGCATATTGGTTTGCAATGTAAGGATTTGTTGTTATATATTGAGGTACGATTCCTTTAATCCACGCCTCTGGCCCCTGATTTGAAAAGAACTCCGTTTGTAATTCCCATAACATTGACTTAGATAATGGCTTTTCAGCCTCAACTATAACTCCAGCCTTCTCCTTATCTTTTGACTTAGTAACCGTAGTAATGTTATATTTCTTATTTTTTTCTGACAAAATAATTCCTCCCTAAATTTAAAAAATCAATTTCAAGAACAAAATCTCCCTGTGGTCGAGTAGAACTGTTGTGCACAGCCAGTTCCGCAAGCTGTTTCCTATATAATAAAAATATTCTTAAAAAAAGCGATAAAATGTTATCAACTATTTTTTATATTAACTCAATTTCATTACTTATCAATATCTCCATAATTTGTTCAGTTGGTTTTTCATCTGTTATTATTGCATTGATATCGTCAATTGCTGCAAATTTGTAATTACCATCCACATTAAATTTTTTATTTTCCATTACTAAAAATGTTTTCTTGCTAGATTGTATTATTGTTGCTTTTGTAATTCCATCTTCAATCTCAAAAGTAGTTATACTTTTATCAAAAGCATCAACTCCACAACTACCTATAAAGGATTTATCAAATCTATACTTTTTAATAAAATCATTAGCTGTAGCTCCAACAAATCCATTCAGTGGCTTATTTAAAACTCCAGAAACAACTACGACTGTAATATTATCATTTGATGAAGATAAAATATTTGCTATTTCTAACATATTTGTTACAACTATTACTCTTTTTTTACTTGCTAAAAGAGCTTTTGCTATTAAAATATTTATTGTTGATATATCTAAGAATATAGTTTCTCTATCTTCTATTAATTCTAAAGCTTTTTTTGAGATGATTGATTTTGTTGAAATATCTATTTTTTCTCTTTCTGATATATCATATAGTTGAGATGATTGCCTGACTTGAATTGCTCCTCCATATGTTCTTTTTAAACTTCCATTATGCTCTAATTGCTTTAAATCTTTTCTAATACAGTCTTCTGTTACATTAAATTTTTGGCTTAAATCTTTAACCTTAACTTTGCCTTCTGAATTTAATATATTTAATATCTCATCTAATCTTTCTTCTGTAAACATATTGTTATTCTCCTTCTATTAATTAACTAACTTATAGTTTATATAATTATTAATTGAAAGGCAATAGATTATGTTATTAAATAATACAGAAAAATAACAAACAATATATAATAATAATATCTTATTTATTATTTTTTTAATTGTGCCTTATATATAAAAGGGCTGTTGCAGAATAGAAATCTAATATGTTAAATGGCTTAGTATATGCTAATTAAATTCCATGCTGAGTGTTCTAAAAAAATGTTGTTACTAATAGTAATATTTTTAGCTCTTTTTATTTACTTAATATGGGCTAGTTTTAGTTCTTTAGTAACCCCTAGTTTTAATTGCTCTTTAATCCTATTTCTTTTGTACATATAAATTTTTCTCAAAAGACAAATAAGAAATAATACCAGCTTAATTAATCACTTTTTAAACATATTAACAACATTTTTTTTAAACAGCCACTATAGAAATAAAAATTACTATGCGATGGTGAATAATTAAGTTATTCAAATAATAATTTATAAATTTTGTAAATATAATTTCCAATGTAACAATAAAAAGAAGCTATTGCTTATAATGATTTAAAAAATCATTTTGCAACAGCCCCTTTATACTTAATTTTATTCTAAAAACACTTTTTACTATTACTCTTTTTCAAAATCTGATTTTGGAACTCCACATAATGGACAAACCCATTCTTCAGGTACATCTTCAAATTTAGTTCCGGCTGCAACACCGTTATCTGGATCACCTGCTTCTTCATCATAAATATAACCACATACTGTACAAATGTATTTTTCCATAATATAAATCCTCCTTTAAATTAATGATATTATTAATTTAATATACATATATTGTGAATACTTATTTAATTATTTTTACATAAATAAGTATTCATTTCAACATGGATATAATTAAAGCTCTTCTACAATACTTTTCCCAAATTCTCTGCATCTATTTAATGCATCTTCATCTGGATTCCATAATTCTTTTATTCCTGCATTAATTGTCTTAATTCCAGATTTCTCTAATTCTTCTGTAATTATTTTTACAGACTCTCCGCTCCATCCATAACTACCAAAACCGGCTCCTTTTTTGCCTTTAAATTTAAAGCCTTTAATCATTTCTATTATTGAAGCTGTTGAAGATAAAATACCATTATTTATAGTTGATGACCCAATAAGAACTGTTTTTGATCTAAATATTTCTACTATTGTATCGTTCTTATCACTTTTAGCGGAATTCACAATCTTTACTGTCACATCTTTATTATTGCTTGTTATTCCTTCTGCTATGCATTCTGCCATTCTTCTTGTAGAATCCCACATACTATCGTATACTATTGTAATTTGATTTTCAGCATATTCATTTGCCCATTGTAAATATTTATTTACTATTTGAATTGGATTATCTCTCCATATTATTCCATGACTTGGGCAGATCATATCAATTTGCAGATTAAGACTCAATATTTCTTCAATTTTCTTTAGAACTTGTTTACTAAATGGAGTTAAAATATTTGCATAATATTTTAGTGCTTCTTGATATAATTCTGATTGATCTACTTTATCATTATACATAAATTCAGAAGCATAATGTTGACCAAAACCATCATTACTAAATAATATATTTTCTTCTGATAAATATGTAAACATAGTATCTGGCCAATGAAGCATTGCAGCCTCTATAAAAGTAAGTTTATGCGTTCCAAGATCTAATGTATCTCCAGTTTTTACTTCTACAAAGTTCCAATCCTGATGATAGTATCCTTTTAATATCCTAACACCAGCTTTAGTACAATAAATTGGTGTATTAGGTATCTCTTTCATAAGCTCTACTAAAGCACCACTATGATCAACTTCTGAATGGTTCATAACTATATAATCAATTTTATGTATATCTACTTCTTTTTTTAAATTAGTAATAAATTCATTAGTAAATGGACCCCAAACAGTATCCATAAGTACTGTCTTTTCATCTTTAATTAAATATGAATTATATGAAGAACCCTTATGTGTAGAATATTCATCTCCATGAAACTTTTTTAATTCCCAATCAATTTTCCCAACCCAAGTTACAGTGTCATTTATTTTAAAACTCATATTAAACCTCCTTCACTTTTAATCTATATTAATATAATACCAAAACAAGTATTATTATTCAATAGTTATTATTAATTAGCTATAGCTTTTCTATAATTTCAACTTTATATAATCACTATAACTTTAACTTTATATAATCACTATAATTTATATAAAGATTAAAAACAATACTTAATATTCAATTTTATTTTATAAATTTTAATATATATGTTGCAATTAACAATTAATGCCCTTTATAGATAGTCTGTGACCAATTGTGGATGAAATTCTCACAGGATTTATTAAATTTTAAATGAAGAATCATTTTGTAACATATATAGATACCCACAGCTGAAATTTTACTTATGCTTGGTATTATATTCAACATTTACTATGCTTAGGAGAATATCCAAACAGAGAAATTGGATACATATTTGTAACCACAAGGGTCATAATATGAAGTAGGCATTGAAAATAAGCTGCTGAAGCTTCTTAATGGGAAGTTGTTCCATTATAGTTTGTCCAAATTTTACATTTGGACAAAACTATAATGGGTGCAACCTCCCATTTAGAATGCTTCCAGCGAAATTTTCACAGTCCTACGGAATAAATATGTATTCAATTTCGGCGGATGTAGGCATAAGTATGAGCTCCACTGTGGTTATCTATATTTATAATAATTTATATTTATATATCTTTTAATTTTTCCAAAATAAAGAGAAGGCCGTTTCAAAATAATTTAATCATTTCGAAACAGCCTTCTCTTTATTTTATATATATTATATTGTTTTTGTTTTGTTTTCTGGACTGCCAAAATTTGGTTCTGCTTTGAAAATTGAAACTGATACTCTTTTATATAGTGCATATGTTAATACTGATACTAAAATAGACTTTATTCCATTAAAAGGTAACAATCCCATAATAACATATTTCATTGATTCTGCTGATGACATTTGCATTCCGTAAGCTGGCAATAAGAAATAAACATTTGCGATTATTGCTACTACTTCCATACAAACTGCACCTAAAACCATTCCTAATATTGCACCTTTTTTACTCTTATTTCTGCTATATACAAATGATGCTGGTAATATTAATGCAACTCCAATTATAAAGTTTGCTGTTTCTCCAACTAATCCTGTTTGTGTTCCTTTTACTAATACTATTAGTATATTTTTTATCAGTTCTATAAGAACTCCTGCTAAAGGTCCAAATCCAAATGCACCTAATAATGCTGGCACATCACTTAAGTCAATCTTAAGCCATGCTGGTAAAAATGGTATTGGAAAATCAAAATACATAAGTATAAGTGCTATAGCTGATAATAGAGAAATTTTAACCATTTTGTTTGTGTTTTTATTCATTTTTTTGCCTCCCAAAAGTTATCTTCTTTGGGTAGCTTATTAGGTATTTCATTTTTAATATATTCTTATTTTTAATAAAGTAATCAAAAAAGCCCTGATGTAAAAAAACATCAGGGCACATACTTCAATAAATAAGAATAAAGAAAATCTTAATTCCTAATAGTTACCTTCTTTCATCCAGACTATACTGTCGGCTTTGGAGTTACACCAAATCAGCTTGTTAAAGCTCGCGGGCTATACCGCCGGTAGGGATTCACGCCCTGCCCTGAAGATATATTATATTTTCTTTATTATATAACTTTATTATATAATTTGCAATATATTATTTTTCTAAATCAACCACAATGTCATCAAATAGAATTTCTCCATGTTCAGGATGATCTGCATCTACTGTATGCTTAATTTCAGTTTCGTTTCCATTCTCATCCATAGAAACTCCGCCTCCAGTATTAGATAAGTGCATTTTAGGAGTTACTATAAGCTTAGTAGCCTTTTCATCTAATTTCCCAAAAGTTTTACTCCAATACATTGTATTATCTTTATCATTTCCATGACCTCCATTACCTTCTCCTTTATAAATATTACCCAAGTCATCTTTAATCTCTATTTCTAGATCCATATTGAACCATTTTTTCTTCAACTCATCAGTTACAACCTGTGAATAATTAACTATACATGACATAGAGGTTTTTGTAATACTATCAATATTAGCTTTAGCCCCATCCTTTTCAGTTCCTTTATTTATGATTTGTTTGTCACTCGATATAGCTTTTAGATTAAAATCAAAGTCCCACTTCCCGCTTATTTTCACATCAGAATGATTTTCTTCTGTATCCATTATTTCTCTTATAATTAATTTACAGGACACTTCATCTTTTTCTTCATCTATTGTTCTATTTTCTTGACCAATATAAGTATTCTCTGCTACTTTTTTTGTTTCAGAACTACCAGTCATTCCTCCTCTATATCCTTTTATATTAAAATCCCCTCCTCCACATGTCATTGGATCTTCACCTAAATCTCTATCTGTTTTTATCTCATAGGTATAAGATATTGTTTTTCCATCAAATATTGCATCTTTTATAGTAATTGCAGTTCCATTACTTTCTTTAGTTACATTAATTTCATTTGCATTTTCCTTGTATTTATCATACAAACCAGTTCTACCATTATCTAAAAGTCTAAATATATCTCCAACTATGGGAATTTCTGCTGCATAAGCTGGATTTGTTATTCCAACTGCTCCTATACTTCCAATTACTACACAACATAAAGCTGCTGCAACCAAACTTTTTTTCTTCCATCCATTATTCTTCTTTATTGATTTTTTTAAAGATTTTTTCACATTTGCTTTTTCAAATTCCGAAACATCCATTGTCCCAATCTCACTTTCATCTATATCTACATCATTTAGCAATTCATAAATATCTTTCATATTACACTACCTCCAATTTCACTCTAGCTATTTCTTTACTAAGTTTTTTCTTTCCTCTGTAAATCCTGTTATCAATAGCTGCTCTACTAAGTGCAAATTTTTTAGCTATGTCATCAGACTTGACTCCTAAGAAAAATTTCATAGTAAATATATCTCTATCTAAAGGTTCAAGGGTGTTTATTAATTCTATTAATTCATTTCTATCTTCTGTATTAATAATTTCTTCTTCAACTAATTTATTTGTACTTATCTCTTTATCTTCCAAGGTAACGTCTGAATTCTTAATTTCTTTTCTGTAATAATCAATAGCTTTAAATTTAGCCACTTTATATATCCATTTCTTAAAATCCAGCTCTTCCCCATTAAATTTATTGCTGTTATTCCACACTGAAAGAAATACATCATTTACGCACTCATCAATAATCCCATCCCTTCCAAGTGGTGAAAGTACTTTATATACAGCTGATTTAACTATTCCCAAATAATTATCTACTACAAATTCTAATGCATCTTCTTTCCCTTTTTTTAGCCTACTAATATAATTTTTTTCGGTACACCTCATAAAATTTCTCCAATCTAATATTCTGTAAAAGCTCTTACACTTTATATAACGCAAATAAAAATATTTTCTCTCATATTGTTTTGCTTATGGATATTTAGGCATAATTAAAAAAATAACAAGCCCATATGCCTTATCTTTCATATTTTGAAATTTTTTCCTCATCCCATTTTCCCAAATAAGTTATAAAATAGCAAACTTAATAGCTTTTCTAATATGGTCATGGTGAAAAAGCTTTAGGTTTGCTTTTAGAACTATATGATTTACTTATAAAATTAATGTATAATTGTGGTAATAAGTAAAATATATTGAAGTTAAGTAATTTTATTTATGAAAGATCAAAATATAATTGTTAAGGAGTAAGTTATAATGAATGATAATTTTGATTATGAGAAAGAAAATCAGCCTATAGTGTGTAATGAAAATAGAATTGAAAAGTTTTTAGAAAATCAAAGAAGAGAAAAACAGGAGTTAAAATGCGAAAAAATATATAATTATATAAAGACATTTTTATGGTTATTCTCAATGTTTATAACTTATTCATATATAATAATTTTAAAAAAGTATTATAACTTCGAGGCTTACCCCAAACCTCCTTATTTTAGTGGACCTCCTATTGGAAATTCAACACTTTTTGAAACATATAAAAAATATTTTGAACCATATTTCGGAATTTTACAATATGCTACTTTCTCTATGATTAGAGTAATTCCTTCAAAAATAATATGCATTATATTCTCATCATTTGTTGGCTTAATTTTAATATTTCCAGCTAAAATAGTTTTAACTGAATGGCTTCAATCTTTTTATTATGTACCTAGTTTATATTGGCTATTTATAGTGTATTGTATATCCATATTATTATATTTCTTATTTGGAGTTTTCACTTTACTTTATGAAAATATGTATAAATACATGGTGAAAGTATCTTTTAGTAATTGGCTATTCCCTTGCATGCAAAGCCAATTAGATAATGACGGCAATAGGACAATAACTAAAAAAACTTATATTTTAGTTTTAGGATCCTTTTTGGTTTTATTTCTTTTAATCAATTTTTCATAAACTCACAGGAATATTCAAGTAATTTACTATTTTTTTCACATGAATTTATGAAAAGTAAATATATTGCAACTACTTTTTTACTTATATCCGCTCAGCCCGCATTTTTCAAGCAAATTCTAAAATTCTGAAATTCTAAAGTTTTAAAATTCTTTAGAATTTCAGAATTTTAGAATTTTTAATATATATTGCAAAATCATTATTAAAACTTATACAATACAGCATTAGGCACTTAAAAATAAATAACAAGTCCAAAGCTTACATAATGTATCTTACTTACAATTCAAAATACTCCTCCATCAATATATCAAGATTATTTTGTATTTCTAGTTTTTCATTATATAAAGCATTTAGCTTTTCATAATCAGTTGAAAACTTACTGATTTCCTGTTCTATAACCTTTAGCTGTTCCTCAAATTCTTCTATTTGTTTTTCTAATTTTGATTTCTTAAACTCATTGTTATTACCTTTTGTAGTTTTAGATGTTTTTTCTTTTTGTGTCTTTACTATTTTTTCTTTAGTTGCAGCTTCTATAATTAATGTTGCACTTTTTATCTGAACTGACTTTTCTTTATAATATTCATAATTACCACCATAAGAAGTCAATGATCCTTCTGCTAATTCTACAACTCTGCTTGCTATATTATTTATAAAATATCTATCATGAGATACAAACATAATTGTACCTTTGAATTCCTTTAAGAAGTCTTCTAATTCTTCTCTTGAATCAATATCTAAATGATTTGTTGGTTCGTCTAGAATCAATAAGTTCACTTCACTATACATTAACATAGCTAACTTTAATCTGCTTCTTTCACCACCCGAAAGAGTTCCAACCTTTTTAAATACCTGTTCACCAAAGAACATATATCTTGCAAGGTATTCTCTTGCCTTTCCATCGGTTATTACTATGTCTTCCCTAAAAGATTCTAGTATAGTTTTGCTCTCATCTTCAAAAACAATATTTTGTGGCAAATATCCAAGTTTTATAGAACTACCTAAATTTGCAGTTCCACTATCTGCCTCACTAAGTCCAAGTAAAATTTTAATCAATGTTGATTTCCCACATCCATTTGCTCCGAGAAGAGCTACACTTTCTTTATTTCTTATTAATAATTCAGCTTTATTTAAAAGAATCTTTTGGCCATAACTTTTACATAAATCCTTAATTATAACTACATTATCTCCAGACCTATTAGAAGTAGCTGAATTTATATTAATACTTTCCCTTTCTTCTACAGGTTTATCTATTCTCTTAACCTTATCTAAAAGTTTCTGCATACTTGCTGCTCTTCTAAAAAACTTGCCATTATCTCCTCTCATTCCCCAATCTCTAAGCTGAGCAATAGACTTTTCCATCTCTTTAATTTTTTTCTGCTGATCTAAAAAGACATCCATTTGAAGTTTAAGTTGTCTTTCTTTCTCATCTACAAAAGCTGTATAGTTTCCATAATAACTTTTTGATACCATATCCTCTATTTCTACTATCTTTGTAACTACATTGTCTAAAAAATATCTATCATGAGATACTATTATTACTATCCCTTTGTACTCTTTAAGATACGCTTCAAGCCATTCCATTGATTCTAAATCTAAATGATTAGAAGGTTCATCTAATAACAATATATCTGGATTTTGAAGTAATATCTTCCCAAGAATTATTGTGGTCTTTTCTCCACCACTTAACTCAGCGAATAATTTTCCCTTGAAAACATCATTAATCTTAAGCCCACTACAAACTTTACTTAATTTCTCCTCTTTTTCATAACCACCTAAACTCTCATAAAGGACTTGTACCTTTGAATACTTATTTAATACCCTATCCATATTAGCTTCATCAGCATTTGAAAGTTGCTTTTCTAATAGTTCTAATTCCTTATAGACATTATCAATATTTTCAAAGGCTAAATTTAATACATCAATGACCCTAAAGTCATCTGGATAAATTGGCATCTGTTCAAGATATCCTAAGGTTGCTCCTTTTTTAAAGGACAAATTACCACTTTCATAACCTTCACTACCTATAATTATTTTTAAGAGTGTACTTTTTCCACAACCATTACTTCCTACAATCCCAACTTTTTCACCTGTTTGAACCTCAAAAGTAATATCCTCTAAAACCTTAGTTGCACCATAATATTTTTGTAATTTATTTAAAGCCAATTCTATCATTTTTAATTCCTCCAACATTTTCTTTATTTTGATGTTTTCTAAGTTTTAACATTATAAACATCATTACTGGAACATATAACAATGCTATAATTCCAAAGGTTATTGAAAAGCCTATTTTTTCTGCAAGTAGTCCAAACAAAGGAAATACAAATATCATAAATGCACTAAAACATAAACTGTCAAAAGACAATATTGTTGCCCTATACTCTGATGGTATCCTTTTATTTATATAATCACTGAATATTATAAATCCTACTCCTCCTGAAATTGATATTACAAGAAAGAATACTATAGATAAATTCTTAATTAACGCTAATCCCATAAGTGAAAATAAATTTACTAAGGCTATGCCTATTAATGTTCCTTTCAATTTCAATAATTTTTCAATTCTATATGCATATTTTGAACTTATTGCATCAACAAGGCTACTTAATGTACATATTATGGCAATTGCAGTCTTTGAATAGCCCATATCCGAAAAATACTTTTGGCTGTAGAAATACACAGTCGTTTGGACACTTGCTACCAAAGCAGAGAATAGTATTAAATACAGCACCATTCTCCTTGCTTTAAGTACTTTTATACTTGTTACTAATTGATTTACTATTAAGTTTCCTTGTTGCTTTTCTTCTTCTTTATCTTTAGCTTTTTCTTTATGAATCGGTGGTTCACTAAAACTATAAGCTGCTATTAAAGCTCCTATTTGTAGAATAGTTCCGAGTATATATGCATATAAAAATTTTATATCTGCTAATATTCCTCCTAGCAAAACAGCTAACCCTTGCGCAATAGACATGACGAAGGCTAGGTTTCCCCATATTTTTTTATACTTTTCCTCTTCTCCTAATTCTTTTAAGCTATCATAAACTAATGCTTCAGCTGCTCCAGAATTTAAATTCATAGATGCAGCACTTAAACAAAAAGCAATTGCAAAGCCTAAAAAGCTATCTGATATTATCATAAGAATACAAGAAATTACACTTACAATTCTCCCTATAATTACACTAAACTTTTTTCCATACACATCTGCAATAACGCCTGTAGGTAATTCAAAAAGCACCCCTGTTATGTGATAAACCGATTCTAATAGTCCTATTTCAACTAAGGACATACCTCTAAAAGCTAGGTATAAAACCCATATTGCTGAAGTGATATTTAATTGTAATAGAAAATTATATACGTAACTGACTGATATATTTCGTTTTAATTTATTATTGATACTCATATTTTATTGCCTCCATATAATTTTGTATTTGTAATTTTTACAAACAAAAATAAGCCCCTTGCTAATCTTCTTTAATTTAAAATTAAAAAAATACAACAATAAAAGGCTTATGGAAGAGAGCATATCCTTAAGTTTTAATCTTATGACAAAAAACTTATTAGACCTATTCAAAAAATAACAAGCATACTGACTAGTTATTTTTTGAATATGCCAAAATTTAAATAAGTACACAATAAAAGGACTCAAAGCACAAAACCTTGAGTCCTAAAAAATCTTAACATATTAGTAACCTGAATTCATATACTTTGAATTCAACTAACAAAAAAAGATGTAGAATCATGGATTTATACTATAATCAGTACTTATTCTAAAAATGGACGCACTTCTCCCGTTAAAAGCTGACATTCCATTTTTTGCGTATGAACTACTAGATTCTAAAATCTTCTTACAAGTAACTCTAACTGTACCAACTATATTAGCCATAATCTATCCTCCTTTTCAAATAATTGTCTTAATTATATCTCAAGTATTGGTAATTATCAATATATTTTCTCTTATAATTAAAGATATCCTTTTCACTTCAAATTTCGTTAATATATCAAAATATTTGACAGTAGTCTGTACAAGTTTACACTGTATATATATAATTGATTAATAAATAAATAAATCATTGTAGATTTTTAAAAGGAGACAATTTAAAATGAAAGCTAATAAAGGAATAGGTACAAGATTATATCTGCTGATAGCATTGGTTATAGTATTCACACTTAGTATAATCAGCTTTTCAGGGATTACATTTAGAAATTCTAACGAAAAATATAAAGATAGGCTACAAGTAACTGCTGAATATATAAATTTAGTTGATGAAGCAAGACAAGCCCAAGTGGATTTCAAGAAACAAGTACAAGAGTGGAAAAATACCCTTTTAAGAGGTCGTGACACTGAATCCTTTAAAAAATATTATTCTCAATTCTCACAAGAAAATAACAATGTTCAAACACAGTTATCAAAACTCAAAGAAGATATGACAAAACTAGGTATTGATACTTCTTCAGTTGATTCATTGTTAAATGCTCACAAAGATCTTTATAATAAATATGGCAAAGCAATCCAAAGCTATGATCAAAACAATATAGAAAGTTATCGTATAGTAGATGGATTAGTAAACGGTATTGATAGAAAACCTACTGATGATATGGATGCGTTGGTAAAACAAATACAAGCTATAGCTACATCAGGAACTGAAAATATGATAAAGCAATCTGATATTGACGCTAATAATTTCACTAGGAATTTGATTTGCATTGCAGTTATTGGTATCATCTTAATTATTTTGTTCACTATCTTAATTATATTTACATATAAAGGAATTACAAGATTTATAGAACAATTTAAAACATTATTGGAGCAAGCAGAAAGTGGAGATCTTACGGTAAGTGGCAAAATATATAAAAAGGATGAGCTCGATGAGCTTACTGAAAAGTTCAATAAATTTATTTCTAAAGTTAGAAACTTGATTTCTGAGGCTAAAGAAGCAAGTAAAGCAGTAGCATCTTCTTCTAATGAAATAACAAAAACTTCTGATCAAATAGGTAGAAGCGCTGAAGAAATTTCATGTACTATTACTAATATAGCAGAAGGTGCTTCAGAGCAGGCTGAATTGGCTGACAAGAGTAATAATTCTGTTAAAGATGTTGTACAAGGTTTAAATCGTATAACAGAAAATACATTCCATATTAATGAACTTTCAAATAAAACAATTGGAACTGTAACTAATGGAACTAAAAATCTTAAGCAACAAATTGACAGAATGTCTAACACCAAGAATTCAGCTCAAAATGTTAGTGATGTAATTTCTCATCTATCAATAAAATCCAATGAAATTGGAAAAGTTGTAGAATTTATAAATGAGATTACAGACCAAATAAACCTCTTAGCCCTAAATGCATCAATAGAGGCAGCCAGAGCTGGTGATGCTGGCAGAGGCTTTACCGTAGTGGCTAAAGAAGTTGAAAATTTAGCAGTACTATCAAAAGACTCAACACAAAAGATAAGCAATCTTATATCGGATGTACAAGCTGATATTGAAAAAGCTGTCGTTGAAGTGACTACTACAAATGTTTCAATAGATGAACAAGCAACCTCACTTAAACTTACAGATGATTCATTTAACCTTATACAAAAATCTGTTTTTGAAGTAACAAATAAAATAAAAGAGGTTGTTATTGAAACAGAAGTAATTAATAAAAATGCAATAGCTGTAGAAAAATCCATAAAGAATATTGCAAACATAATAGAACAAAATGCTGCAAATACAGAAGAAGCTGCTTCCGCTACTGAGGAGCAAACAGCTTCTATTCAAGAAGTATCCTCATCAATGGTTATTCTTGCAGAGCTATCAAGCCATCTACAAAATTCAATATCTAAATTTAAAGTATAATTAAGGCACAATCAAATAAATAACAAGTACATCTGCCAGTCTATTTTCCATTATGCTGTGTCAGCAAAATGCCATAATAGGCCCGCTATGATAGCAATTTACTTCCTTGCCTAATGAAAAATATTCATGGCAGTTTTGAACTTGTTATTTATTTTCATGTGCCTAAAACTAATGACTGATTTTTATAGTGACTTTAAAAAATCAGTCATTAGTTTTTTTATGTGACTGCTTTTATTCCTACATAAAACTTTACACAACCATTTGACACATGTTCTTAATCTAATGTTATTTATTTTCATTTTTAATATATTGCTCAATATTATTTACTTTTCTCTTTAACTCATCTATTTCTCTTGAGGAATTTACTATCTTTCTAAAAAATCTGAGCATTTCTAAAAATACTATGAATGCTATTGCTACTATAATACCAACGGATATCCCTTGCACTATTATTCCCCCTTAGAATTTTCAAAATTCATGTTCTAATTTATTCTACATAATTGACCTTACTATTAATTTTTTGGAAACTCTTAAAACAGTTTCCGAAAAAATTTAGCTATTACCTCCGTTACTAACCCTACAATCTCCATAATTCTTCCAAAAAGCATTCCGATTATAATTATTATGATTACTCCTATTACACCTGCTATAGTTTCCATTTAATATCCTTCTTTACCTGTTATATTATTAACTCTCAACTTATTGCTCTTAAATTTAATTCCTCTACACTACATAACTATATTATATACATAACAAGAAAAACTTACCATATCACTTTTTATATGGTAAGTCATTTCTACTAATTATTTATCCAATTTTAGTAAAGTCCTCATTTACTTATGATACGGCTCACCGTCCATTATCCTAAACCTTATTTATTACTTAATTATTTCAAATGTCAGCGAAATTGTCTATTAATGATAGTAAAACTAGCAAAGGAGTGAAATTTTCCATAATAACCATCTTCCCCTTAATAAAAATTTTACACCTTTTAAGAAGATTGTTCATTAAATTATTACTTTTAGCATGCCTATGGTTAAAGTTAATATTACTGAAACTGTTATAATAATTATTATTCCTATTATATCCGTATTGCTACCAAATGGCTTCCATTGATTTTTTTTACGGCTCACGGAAATGAACCATGAAAGAACTAAAAAGGGCAATATATAAGATACAAGACTTAATAACTCCTTCCCTGTTTGTTTAATTATATTTTGTTGATACGTAATTACAACACTTGATATTATCCAAAAGACTATGCCAACTATTATCTTATGACCTATAAATTCCACCTTTTCAGAAACTGTATTATTCCATTTTTTATTCATTTCTTGCCTTCCTGTCACTAATTTATAAATTTAATATGAACGTAATAATTTTCACTTGTGACACACTTAAAAAAATATGTGCACTTATCTAATATATTAAATGTAATTTTGTTTTTCTATTATTATACAATTATGATATACATATTTTTTATCCTGACAATCGTACATTTGCTTCAGATCACGTATAGAAAGTTCTTCATAATTAAATATATTAGGTTTAATACTTTGCTTATCATCAAGCCATATTAACCAAAGTTCTAATTGATGTCCTTTACTAATATTTTCTTTTAGGTATTCTAATAATTGTTTTACTCTTAATTCCGAATACTCAAAATGTATTGAATAAATGAATGGTTTATGAGTATACCATTTCACATTTTTCTCAAAGTTAGTACCTTTTTTAATAACCAGTTCATCTACATCACTTTCTTTTTCAAAGAATATTATCTTATCATCTGGGTTCATTTTCTCCCAAGGCATAAATTTATGTGCTTCTACTCCTAATTTAATGGCTTCTTGCACAGTAATAATTCTTTCCTTTGAATTTTTTACTTCTGGTATTTCATAATCGGTTGCTATAAACGAATAAATACTCATATAATCACATCCTAAATATAATTTATGTTTGTACTAACTTAATTCATAATTAAATACTCGTGAGAATAAATTCATGTATAAATTATACCATTATTTTCTATACTATTCAGATTTTATTAGAGTACTAGTTTTTTGAATATGAACTTATTGACATTTGAAATTTAACAAGCCAAGAATTACCTATGCTTTATTTCCTTTTAATGATTTGCCAGTTTACAAAAAAACTTAACAAAGCTAGTACACATTAAATATACACATTAAAAAGAAGCAGCTATTCTGCTTCTAAGAAGATTTCGTCGCATCCTCGACTTGTTAATATGCCTAATACTTCAAATCTATCGACTGTCTTAATATTCTTTTAGTAAATTATATAATCTCTCAACTTCATTTGTAATTATACTATCTACTTTAAATTTCATAACCATTTTCATATGTTCTTCTTTATTTACAGTATAGGGATTAACTATTATTCCTGCTTCTTTTATTTCCTTCATATATTCTTTATTTAATATGCTTGGAAAACATGGATGATAGCATTGCACTGAAATAGCATTTAAATATTGAGGTACATTTGCAAGAGTTGAATCCGTTAAAGCACCAAGTCTTATTTCTTTATCTAACTTTCTTACCTTTATTAAGCTTAAGTGATTAAAACTCGAAATTATAATTTTTTCTTTTAAATTGTATTGATAAATCATAGCTAAAACTTTTTCTTCTAATCCTTCATAAGGAAATATACTGTTTTTTAATTCTAAATTTAATACTTCTAAATTTGAATCTGCTACAAGTTCTAAAAGTTCTTTTAACGTTGGTATTTCTTCTCCACTTTTAGTCCTAAATTTTTTAAGTTCAGCTAATGTATAATCCTTAACATATCCTTTACCATCAGTAGTCCTATCTAAAGTTTCATCATGAATTATAACTGGCACATTATCTTTAGATAATTGCACATCTGTCTCAATTCCATCAGCCTTATATTCAATTGTTTTTCTAAATGCAATCATTGTATTTTCATCAAATTTTCCACTATATCCTCTGTGAGCAATATTTAAAATTTTCAATTTAAACACATCCTCTTTATTTTATAATCTATATATTGTATATTCTAACATTAATGGTAAAGAGATAGAAGATACCTTTAAATATCTTCTATCTCTTTATTTTGAGTTTTAATATATCTCTATTTATTAGCTTTATTATACTTCTCTATTGCTGAATTTATTGATTTTTCACTAGCATCTATAGCTTCTTCTGGTGTTGATTTTCCTTGAAGCACAGCTTCTATGTTTGTTTCAATAGTTTGTCTTGCTTCTGGGAATACTCCAAGAAGTGCTCCTTTAGATTCAACTGATGATGCATGTAATTGGTCAATTGCTGTTTTAAATTGAGGTGTCTTTGCTAAATGATCTTTCATTTCTGGTAAATCATACGCTTTTGTAGTTACTGGGAAATATCCTGTTTGTTCATTCCAATAAACTTGTTGTTCTGGTGCTACCATGAATTTAATAAATTCAAAAGCTGCTTTTTGCTTTGCTTCATCATCTTTATTCATAATCCATAATGATGCACCACCTATTGAAACTCCACCTTTATCATCTTTATTTATTTTAGGTAAAAATGCTGTTCCAACTTCAAATTTTCCATTAACTCCACTTAATACAGTACTAAGTCCTGCTGTTGAATCAATAAACATTGCTGTTTTTCCTGCTATAAAAGCTTGTTGTGTATCTGCTGTTTTTTTACCAAAGTTACCAAGCAAGCCTTGATCGTAAAGATCTTTCCAAGCTTTCACTATCTTTAATCCGCCACCATTATTCTTAAAGTCTACACTTGTAGCGCCTGAATCTCTACCATTCCCATTGTTTGCAAATGGTTGTAATTGTTTTGCTAAAAATTGTTCAAAAAACCACCCATAAATAGCCATAGAGTATCCATATTGAGAAACAGTATTTCCATCTTTCTTAGTCAATTTTTCTGAATATGTTTTAATTTCATCAAAATCCGCTGGAGCCTTTTCTGGATCTAATCCTGCTGCCTTAAAGGCTGTCTTATTATAATACAAAATTGGTGTTGATGAATTAAATGGCATTGAATTTAATTTCTTATCAACTGTATAGTACGCTAAAAGATTAGGTTCTAATGCTGAATTATCAAATTTATCATCATCTATAAATTTTTGCATTGGAGTTGATAGCTTAGAATCTATCATCCATCTAGTTCCAAGATCATAAAGCTGCATTATATCTGGATAAGTGTTCTTATCTTTTGAGCTTTTTATCTTATTAATTGCATCATCATATTCCCCTTGATATTGCGCAGTAACTGTAATGTTATTCTTATTTTCCTTATTAAATTTGTCCACTAGGGTATTAATAGCCTCTCCGCCCTTTCCGCCCATTGAGTGCCAGAAAACGAGTTGTGTTTTTTCACTTGATTTTACATCTGCTTTGCTACTTGAACCGCTAGCCCCTGCACCACATCCTGCCAAAGCACTCATACATAAACAAGCTGTAACCATTAGTGATAAAATTCTTTTTTTCATAGAAACCTCCATCTTTTTTTAATTTATAATTCAAATTATATTTTTTCATTGTTCAGTATATATTTGAAGTCTCTCCCAAGAAATTTGTATCTTAGAAAATTCTTAAATAGCAAATTATTTATCCTTTTACTGCTCCTGAAGTAATTCCTTGTACAAGCTGCTTTTGTCCAATTATAAAGATTACTATAGAAGGTAAAATAATCATTATAACCCCTGCAAAAACTAGTCCTATATTTTGAGTTTCTGCAAATTGCAACATACTAATCCCAATTTGAACAGTTCTTTTTTCTGGTGCATTTGTTACAAGTAATGGCCACATGTACTGATTCCAAGTATTTAGAAAAGTATATACTCCTAAAGATGATATTACTGGTTTAGATATAGGAAGCAATACTTTAATAAAATATCTCCAATTACTGCACCCATCTAAAGTTGATGCTTCCTTCAATTCTTTAGGTACTGTTAAATAATATTGCCTGATTAAAAATATTCCCATTGCAGATACCAAAAATGGCACTATAAGCCCTGCATAAGTATCTGACCAACCAAGCTTAGCTATTGTTAGGTAATTGGCTATTATTGTTGATTCAGATGGAATCATCAAAGTAGATAAACATAGAATAAATAACATATTTTTACCTCTAAACTCGAAATAAGAAAAGGCATATGCTGCTAAACATGAAGTTATTATTTGTCCTATTGTAACGGCTAATGAAACAAATAAACTATTAAATATAAATCTGAAAATTGGAACTGTTTCTATTACCTGTTTGTAATTATCAAAATTAATATGTGCTGGTATAAATCTAGGAGGATACGAAAATATTTCATCTGAAGACATCAAGCTTACGCTAAGTCCATATAGTATTGGTGAGATTATGATAATCCCAAGTATAAGATTAAAGGCATATAATAGATATTTTTTTGCTTTATTCTCCATTATGAATAATGAACCCCCTTCTTTTCAAATTTTAGCTGAATTAATGTTATTATTAGAATTATAAAAAATAATATTATTGATTCAGCACATGCAGTTTCAAATCTATTATTGAAAAATGCTTCTCTATATATTTCATGAACTATTACATTTGTAGAATTAGCTGGTCCACCTTGAGTTAATAGTTTTATTTGTCCAAAAGATTGAAACGCATTAATCATATTTATAAATACAACAAAGAACAATGTTGGTGAAATTAATGGTAACGTTAATCTAAAGAATTTTCTTCCACTTCTGGCTCCATCAATTTGAGCACTTTCATTTAGTTCATCAGGAATATTCTTTAGTCCTGTTAAAATAAATATAAAATTAAGCCCGAGATTAAGCCATACAGTAACAAACGCTACGGAATACAAGGCTATTTTTTCATCTGTTAACCACCCAATTTGTGCTTTCAATATATAATTTATAATTCCAATAGATGGATGTAATAATAACATCCAAATTATTGCAGCGGCTGCTGAAGACACTGCCATAGGCATTGCAAACATAACTTCATATAGTTTACTTCCCTTAAGCTTTTTATTTGCAAGAACTGCAAGAAAAAGTCCAATAACTATTGCTGGTATGGCTGTTATCAAAACAAACTTTAAAGTCACAATAATACTGTTCATAAAGTCTGGAGATAAAAATAATTCTTTATAATTGTCAAACCCAACAAATTCCACAGCATCCCCATTAGCATTTGTTATATTGAAACTTAAGAAAATAGTTTTCATAAATGGAAAAAACATAAATATCCAAAAGCCTAATAGACAAGGGACTAAATAGAGATACGGCTCTATCTTATTTAATATACTTTTCATCATCATTCCTCCTAATAAATTCTAATTTCACTATCTTTATCAAAGAAATGTGACTTTTTAAAATTAAACCTAACTCTTATAACTTGTCCTTCTTTTCCTCTAAAAATTCCATTAACCTTACAAATCATATTGCTATTATTTATTTTAAAATGTATGTAAGTTTCTGAACCTAAAATTTCAACAAACTCTATTTCCGCAACTGCAACATCAGTTTTACCCACTAACCTTAATGCTTCATTATCCGGAAAATTATTATTTTCATCGTTATTTTCTTTCTCTTCTATATTAAAGCTCTCATTAAATTCTCTCTTCTCTTCTTCAACCACTTCAATATCCTCAGGTCTTATGCCAATTGTCACTTCACTCCTACAATACTTCTCTTCAAGAATAGTTCTTAATTCCTTATGCTTGATATCATATTTAAAATAATCATTTTCAATGTATAAATTATCATCAATTCTATCAACTGTCGCATTTAAGAAATTCATTTGTGGAGAACCAATAAAACTAGCTACAAATTTGTTACTTGGTTTTTCATATATTGTAACTGGATCTGCAACTTGTTGAATTTCGCCCTTATTCATTACAACAATTTTACTTCCCATGGTCATCGCTTCTGTTTGATCATGTGTTACATAAATGAACGTTGTCTTAAGTCTTTGATGAAGTTTAATTATTTCACTCCTCATAGACACTCTAAGTTTCGCATCTAAATTTGAAAGAGGTTCATCCATTAAAAACACTTTAGGCTCTCTAACAATTGCACGTCCAAGCGCAACCCTTTGTCTTTGCCCACCCGATAATTCCTTTGGTTTTCTATTTAATAAGTCTTGAAGTTCTAATGTTTTGGCTGTCTCCCGTATTTTATTATCTATTTCTTTCTTATTCATTTTTTTTATTCTAAGTGCAAATGCCATATTTTCATAAACCGAAAAATGTGGATATAAAGCATAGTTTTGAAAAACCATAGCTATATCCCTCTCCACTGGTTCAACTTTATTTACTAATCTTTCCCCAATATATAATTCACCTGATGTAATTTCTTCAAGTCCCGCAATCATTCTTAATGTTGTAGACTTGCCACATCCAGACGGTCCAACTAAAACCACAAAGTCTCCATCCTCAATATTTAAATTAATATCATTAGCAGCCTTATAATCATTGTCATACCTTTTATTTAAATGGTTCAAAATAACTTTTGCCATACATTTACCCGCTTTCCAAAATTAATTCAAATCAACACTTATACTAATTATATTTTTTCTTTATCCGACTTTTTAAATATAAACTTTGCGTATTAAATTGATATTGAATTTAAGTTAAACTATGTTAGATAAAAGTTAATTTTATACTAAATATAAAGAATTTCCTTGAATTTATTTTGGCACAAATACTATTGAAATATAATGCTGCTGTAACGCCTAAAAGAATAAAATTGCTCTTATCAATAGAAAATAATAGGGATAGTAGATAGCTTTGTGTAAAAACAAAACTATCTACTATCCCTATATTGATATACTTACTCTTTTATATAGATACCCACAACTGAAATTTTACTTATGCTTGGTATTATATTCAACATTTACTATACTTAGGAGCATATCCAAACAGAGAAATTGGATACATATTTGTGAAGTAGGCATTGAAAATAAGCTGCTGAAGCTTCTAAATGGAACAACCTTCCATTTAGAATGCTTCCAGCGAAATTTTCACAGTCCTACGGAATAAATATGTATTCAATTTCGGCGATGTATACGCCTAAGTATGATTTCCACTGTGGGTATCTATACACTGAATTTCATTACTTCTGTTTCTAAATTCATAGTACTTTCTTTAGATTTCTTGATTAATTCTGATACTTCATTAGACTGCGTCTTTATACTTATAGCACTTTCAGCATTTTCTGCTGTTTCTATTGCGCCTTCACTAGAAGCTTTTGCTAATTCTGAAATCACTTGAGTCATACTTTGTATAGATGATAGAAGCTCCTCTGTTGTTGCACTAAAATCAGTCATTAATCCATCTACATATTCTGAATCTTCACTATACTTGTTTCCTACATCCATAAACACTTCGTAATCTGCTGTTACTTCATTAGAAACAAAGTTTAATAAATCACTTGAACTGTCTGAAAGATTTCCAACAGCCCCCATAACTTCATTAGTTACTGATTGTATTTGGAGAATAGTATCTTTAGATTGTTCTGCAAGTTTTTTAATTTCCTCTGCTACAACTGAAAAACCTTTTCCAGCCTCCCCAGCTCTAGCTGCTTCAATAGCTGCATTTAGTGCAAGTAAATTTGTTTGAGATGTAATCTCCATAATTGATTCCGATAAAACACCAATATGTTCAACCACTTTTGCATCTTCTAAAGCCTTCTCTAGTCGTTTTCCTACTTCAACAATTATATTATTTGTTTTTTGTTTTGCTTCTATAACTTTTTCTTTAGTATTATCAGCTCTATCACTAATTTTTGTTGCTGCTTCTGAACCCTCTTGTGACTTTTGAGCAATAGTTCTAACTGCCATTTCAATTTCATGAGAACTAGCTGACATTTCCTCTGAAGAAGCTGCCGTTTCTTCCATACTTGCTGCAAGTGTCTCTGTGGTTTGAGAAATATGTTGTATATCTTTATCCAATACAAAAATATGTTTATCAACATCTTCAATAACTGTGTATATGGATTTTGATTCACTTTGTATTCTTTCAATTAAAGACTTAATTGATGATTTCATAATTTCCATCGATGTGGCAAGTTGACCAAAATCATCTTTTCTCTTAATATATTTTTCAGGTAATTTCACCGAGAAATCTCCTGTTGCAATTACTTTCATATGGTCAATAGCCGTATTTAGGCCTTTCACAATTCCTTTTGATATTACAAAAGTAGCTACAATTGATAAAATAAGATCTATCGCTAAAATAATTAGCATTAATATTTTAGTCTTATTGAAGTTCTCTGTTGTAATCTCATTTTGTGTAGCTATAATCTGGTCAATGTTATCTGTATAATTACCAGTTCCAACTACAAAATCGAAAGGTTCATAATACTTACTATATGCTCTCTTTGGAGACGCTTCTGTTGCTCCTTCTTTAGGGAACCAATATTCTGTATACCCCCCACCTTCTTGCATACCATTTTTAATAATATCTTTTATCATTTCATATCCATTAACATCTTTTGCATTTATACGGTTTGTCCCTTCTGTTTTGTTACCTAATAGAACTACATTTTGTCCTTCTTTTGTATCAATCCAAAAGTAACCTCCATCTTTATATCTTAAATCACGTACTAAATCTGCTGAAAGTTTTTTTGCCTCTTCTAAAGTATATTCTCCATTTTTATATTTCTTATCAATACTCTCAAGCAATGTAATCACACTATTTACCTGACTCTTAATGTATTCATCATAATCTTGACGAACAGTTTTTTCTAATACCTCTAATGAAACACGATTTGCCTCTGCTTGTTTTTGAATATTAACTACTGCAATTCCTGTAATTGCAATAAACATCAATAAAATTAATAAGAAAAGCTTTGTCCTTACTTTTAAATTATTTAACATGGAAACCACATCTCCTAACTAATACTTAATTTAATGAAAAACATAAAACTAAATATTATTACAATTTATCCTTTAATTATACTGCATTTGTAAAACGGTTACAAGATTCTGTTAAATTTACATTTTAATAAAACAAATTATTTAGTACAATATTGGTTATCCATGTAAAAAAACGCATAAATATAATTTATAATTCTTTCAGCCATAATTAAAAAGAAAGTGTTGCAAAATGATCTAAAAAATCATTTTACAACACTCATATTCTTTACTATAATGCATATTTAAATTATTTTATTTCCCTATAAGTTTGTCATTCCCTAATATATGTTCTGTTAACCATTCATTTAAAAAGTTTAACATTTTAACTAAACTCTCATCTTGATTTTGATCAAGATGTCTCATATCTACTTCCTCAAGAGCTTTAATAAACTTTTCATGTTCTATTTTTTGAGTGAAAAGTCTTTTGTAATTTATGCTTTCCATATATTCTTCTTCTGATTTAAAATGAAAAACTGTATAGTCTTTCAATTCTTCTACAATATGTACTATTTTGTCATACTTATCAAGAGTAAAATCATCTTTCAATAACATATATGCCTTATCAGCTAATTCAAAAAGTTTCTTATGTTGCTCATCAATTTGTTCTACTCCAATTTTATATTCTTCTTTCATTTCATACATAAATAAATCCTTCCTTCTCCACAATTTCTAAGCTTCTGTAGCCTTATTAGCTATTAATATACCATTTTTTTCTGATAAAGTCATTATAAAAATAGCCTTGCCTAATTTAAAAATTAAGTTTTTTTAATTTCTAGTTTTCATGTGCATCATAAGTAAATAAAAACACCTTATATTACAGATAATTTTTAAATTACCATTAATATAAGGTGAATTCTATTTTTCTAACTTTGGTAAAATTTCTTAATTCTATTTAGATGCTTTTAATACATAATACCAAGGTTTCATACCTCTTAATGTATAATCTCCTGACTTCCATTCCATAAACATATATTTAGTTCCATTGATTTCTTTTATTGTATATTGTGATGCTGTTTTATCTGCACTACTTATAATATATCCTTTTGTCCATGTAAGCCATGAAGCTAGAGTTTTTTCATCTGATGGCATTCCTTGCACATCAGGTTGTGCCATCTTTCCATCTTGAATAATTGTTATACTCTTAAGGTAATCGCCACCCTTCCACTGCTTTTCACCTGGTTTAAAATCATCAATTTCTTTAACAAAATCAACAGTCTCCCATTTTCCTACAGCTTCAGAGTCATTGAGAAATGGATAATCAATTTTATCTTGTATTTTACTTTCTATTGATGTTGTAGATGCATATACTTTTGCACCTATAAGAGATGCTCCCCCGCTTATAATTAGACATGCTGCTGCTAATGCATATAATCTTTTAGTACTTTTTTTGAAATCTTTAATCATTTTTCATTCTCCTATCTATTTTTATTTATTAATAATGTCTGCCTTTAATGACAGCCATGGCGCCCTTATAATTTTTATCTTCTTCGTTATGTTTTTATAATACAGTATATCTTTTAAGAAAGCTTTTCTAAAACCTTTCAAAAGTCTTAAATCTTTAATTTAATGAAAGCTAATTTTTATAAATCTGAAATTAGCACAAAAAAATAATAGATTAAGTATACACGCATACTAATCTATTATTTTTTGATTGTATCTTCGATTTAGGCACATTATTTATCTATGACTTTCCACTCGCATATTATAGAAAGTTCATCTTCTTCAAGTTTAGCTATTATATTTCCATTCATCTTCTCCATAAGGCTTTTAACTATAGATAATCCAAGCCCTACTCCCTGATCTTTTCTCACTTGATCTGCCATGTAGAATCTATCAAAAATATGTATTGCATCTTCTTTTCCTAAAGTTGTACAAACATTTGAAATTGTTAAAATTGCTTTGCCACTTACTTCTTCTAAGTCTATTTTAATATCTCTTTCTGCATATTTTAATGTATTAGTAAGTAAATTATCTACTATTCTCTCTAAGCTATCTTTATCTCCCATTATAAAAATTGGCTTATCTAAAATATTTATCTTTGGTTCAAAACCTTTGCTTTCAAAAGCTTCATAAAGCGATAAAACTTCATCACGTACTATATTAGTTAAATTTACTCTCGTCATGTCTAATTCATAATCTTCACTTTCTACTGAAGCTAGTTCAAAAAAATCATTTATAAGAATATTTAATTTGTTAGCCTTATTTTTAAGTATAGCTAATGCTTCTTCTTTATCTATCTCACCATTTTGAAGTAACTTTAAATATCCTATTATTGATGTAAGTGGTGTCCTTAAGTCATGTGACATATTAGCTATTCCTTGTTTTAATGTGTTTTCAAAGGCTACTTTTTCCTGTTCATTTCTTTTATAAAGTTCTAAGTATTCATTAATCTCATAAGCTAATTTTTCTATATCTTTATCAGCTATTTGAGTATTGATCTTTTTATTTGTTTTTCTATCTTTGAACTCTTTGATTTGAGCAGTAATATCTCGTATTTGTTTCTTATATGAATGTAATTTAATAAACACTATTATTGAAACTATAATTATAAAAATCATTAATATAATAACTAATAAATACATCTCATTCCTCCTAACTTATCTAGTTAAATTCTTATCTTAAACACAATCAAAAAATAATATATACACATATTAATCTATTTTTGATTGTTTCTTATTATCTAATATCCTTATGTTTTACATATAGCAAACTTCCTCCAATTGTTATGGCAAGAGTTACAACTACAGATATTACACTTATTATATTCTCTTCCCTAGATTGAAATATTCCTCTAGGTCTTAACCAAGGCAGGCTAGAAAGTATATAAAAAATATGTGAACCCATATTTTTATAAATAAATATTATACTTATCCAAAATATAATTGGTAACACTAATGTAATAAAGACGCTACTTGTTAATATAGCAACCATACCAATTATACTTATTGTGGCTATACTAAACAATATTAAGCTAACAATTACTGCACTTAGATACAATATGGAATTTAAATTTAAATTTTCATAAAATCCATGCTTCTTTGAAACATATATAACTAAAACTGCTGTATAAATTAATTCCAAAAACAAGGAAAATATTACAAACACTATTAACTTACTTAATATTACTTTACTTCTTGTATATCCATAACTAAAACTCTTACTTAAATTCCCAGTATTAACATCCTTGATTATAAACGTTCCTCCTAATAATGCAAATAGAAAACTCCCTACTGCAATGCGGTCATAAGCATATGATATAGACATTGCTCCATTTTTTCTAACATTATTATATATCAGGTTCGTTTCCCTATCCATTTCCCATAGTGTTATAAATAAAACTCCTACTATCATTGCCAAAAATATCATTCCAATAAAATATTTGCTTTTTCTTAGTTTATAAAATTCTCCTCTGATTAAATTACTCATTACTTCTCATCCTCCAACATATAAAGCAAATTAGCATTCATACTTCTTAACTAAACTTCTGTAGCATTGTATTAATTTGCCACCAACTTACATTATGTAGTTTTTTTGTTTCGTAATATCACTTGATATCCTCATATTTTATATATAGCAAACTTCCTCCAATTGTTATAATGAAAGTTACAATAGATGAAATTATGCATCTTATAATATCTGCTTCAGATGAAAATATATTTATAGCACGAATGCCAGTCATATATGGTAAATACAAAAATGCATGTGATATATATGGGTATGAGCTACATGCAAGTGAGAAAGTCATCAATAATATGATTGGTGAAACAAATGTACATAAATTATTTTTTGTTATTATCGCAATCATTGTAATTATAGATATAGTTGCTAAATTATACATTCCTCCAACGGAAATTACTCTTATTAAATATAAAATAGTATTAAAATTGAAAACTTCACAGAAACCATAATTATATGAAACATATATAACTAAAATCGTTGTATAAATTAGTTCTAATACTAAAGAAAATAACATGAATACTATTAATTTGCTTAATATTACTTCACTTCTTCTAAATCCATAACTATAACTTTTGCTTATACCACCATTCTTAAAATCATTAACAATAAATGCTACACTTAATATAGAAAAAAGAAAATTGCAAATCACAATCATTCCAATCGCTAATGAAATTGAATTTACTCCATTTATTCCACTGAACATTCTTCGCCCCTCATTCTCCCATTCACCTATTAACAAAAATCCAGCACATATTGCTAAAAATATCATTCCAATAAGACATTTACTTTTTCTTAATTTATAGAATTCTCCTCTAATTAAATTACTCATTATTTTCCTTCCTTAAATTTAATATATTTTTATCCACATATATTATAAGTAATCTGATACTTATGCACATAATTGTCCACTTTTCCTTTAGACACATGAAAATAAATAACAAATCCAAAACTGACATGAATATTTTTCATCAGGCAAGGAAGTAAAGTGCCATCATAGCTGGCCTATTATGGCATTTTGCTGACGCAGGATGATGGAAAATAGGCTGGCAGATGGACTTGTTATTTTTTTGATTGTGCCTCATTACTTAATATCTTCACGTTTTACATATAACAGACTTATTCCAATTGTTATGATAATGGTTAAAACTGATGAAACTATTCCAATTATGATATCTGAGATTGGCGCAAATCTAGCTATCGCCGCTTCACCAAAAACAAAAGGACATGCACATGCAACTATAATTGACATGTAATTTTGAAGAGCTAATATGGGACAACATAATAAAAATATGATTGGTGAAACAACTGTAACCAAATTATTCTTTGTAATTACTGCAATCATAGCAACTATAGATATTGTTGCTACATTATACAATGTTCCAATACCAATTATCCTAATCAAAGCTAATATATTCTCAATATTATAATCAAACCAATATGATTTATCAGCATAACAAACTAAAATCACTGTATAAATTAATTCTATAAACAAAGAAAATATTATAAACACTATCAACTTGCTTAATATAACTTTACTTCTCTTATATCCATACATAAAACTTTTACTTATATTATTTTTTAAATCCTTAGCAATAAATTCTCCTGCAAATAAGGAAAATATAAAACTTGTAAATATAATGCATGTAAATGGATAATATATTGAATACATTCCAGAGGCAACTTCAGAATTTGTTCCTGTTAACCTATGTATATTGTCATCATAGTAGCTCATCATAAAAAATGCAGCTACTAACGATAAGAAAATCATTCCAACAAAATACCTACTTTTTCTTAATTTATAAGATTCCCCTCTAATTAAATTACTCATTGTCAGCTCCTCCAACTAACTTAGTGAAGTAATCTTCTAGTGACTCACCCATCTGCATTACTTCTTTAACACCTATGTTATGTTTAGCTAGAGCTAGAGTAATTTTTTCCCCATCAAATTCATCATAAACTCTTAAAATATTATCTGGAAAAACTTCATAATCTTTTATTCCAAGTTCATTTTCTAAAATAATAGAAACATCTGATGAATCACTTATTTTTAAATGAAGATAACTTCTACATTTATCCGAAAATTCACCTGCAGTTATTTCTTCAATTAATTTCCCATCATTAATAAATCCATATCTATTACAAATCTGAGTAAGTTCAGATAATATATGACTTGATATAAAAATAGTTGTTCCTCTTTCTTTATTCAATTTAATTAAAAGTTCTCTTATTTCTTTTATTCCAATTGGATCTAATCCATTTATAGGCTCATCTAAAATCAAAAGTTCTGGATCGCTTAATAACGCCATAGCAATTCCTAATCTTTGTTTCATTCCTAGTGAGAAATTCTTAGTTTTCTTTTTTTTAATATCCCTAAGACCTACTAATCTTAATGTTTCATCAATACATTTAGTTCCTGGAATACCCCTTTGAATTTTTATAAGCTCAAGATTTTCCTTTGCAGTCATATTAAGATAAAGCGCTGGTGCTTCTATTAATGCACCTATTCTACTTCTTTCTTTTATAATGTCTTTCTCTTCACTACAACCAAATAATTCAACTTGTCCTTCATTCTGTATAACAAGTCCTGTAAGTACCCTTATCATAGTTGTTTTACCAGCACCATTTTTTCCTACAAATCCATATATGTCACCTTTTTTAATATTAATAGACAAATCATCTAACACCTTGTGCTTTTTATATATCTTTGTTATGTTACTAGCTTTAATTACATATTCACTCATTTTTACTCCCCCTCTTATAGATTACATTTTTATAATAAACTATGATCCATAAGAAAACTTTACTAAAGTCTTTCAAAAGTCTTAAATCGCTTGGGCTAAATTATTTTCTTAATTTATACCCCATTGCCCAAATGGTTTCTATATAATCTTCCTCATTATTATTGGCGCTTGATAGTTTATTTCTCAATCTACTCATATGTACATTTACAGTATTATCATCACCTAGAAATTCTTCTCCCCATATACTTTCAAAAATATTAGATTTACTGTATACCTTATTGGGATTAGTTAATAATAATTCTAATACTGAAAATTCTCTTGCTGTTAACGTAATTATAGTTTGTCCTACTTTTACTACTTTACTTTCTGTATTTAAATTAATATCTTTATAACTTAAAATATTATTTTTCTTCTCCTCATCTAGAGAAAATTCTAAATATCTTCTCAAATTACAATTAACTCTTGCAACTACTTCATCTGGATCAAAAGGCTTACAAATAAAATCGTCAGCCCCTTTTTCTAATAATTCCAGCTTAGTCTTTTTAGATGTTTTTGCACTTACTACAATTATTGGTACCTTTGTAATTTCTCTAACTTTTAATATAACTTCTTCTCCACTAATCCCTGGAATCATCAAATCTAATAAAATCATATCCCACTTTTCATTTTCCGCGCACATCAAAGCTTCTGTTCCTGAAAAAGCTGCTCTGGTTCTATATCCCTTATTTTTAATAATACTACAAAGTAATTTATTAATATCATTTTCATCTTCAACTACTAAAATCCTAGCTCTTTTATCCATACTTCCCCCCATTATAATCTCTATAAAACTATTTTATAATTTACAATTTATACTTATTCAACAACCTATAATTAATTGAAGTAAATTCATAGTTATCCTTTAATTTTGTTTTATGTGAAAATTATACTATATTATATAATCACAAACCTTAAATAAATATTAATTCAACTCTTAAATACATGAAAATTAATTTTTCTTAATTAATATCTTATAAATATATTGGAAAACTGCATATTATTTTTCATGAAAAAAAGGATTATAACACTTACTAAAGTGGATAGAATCCTTTTTTGCGTCTTCCCTATTCATATAATCACATACTTTTTATCTATCAAACCCAAGCTATAAATATTTCTTTTCCTTCAAACATTATCTTTCCATTCTTATATTCTTTATTTTTGTTGAAATTATATATGAGTAAATATCCCACCTTTAATTCTTGATTATCTAAATAATCACTTAATTGCTTTAATCCCTTTTGATGATATTCCTCTCCACGCCATATCTTAAGCTCAACTAAATATTTATTTTTAAGATAGGTAATTACTATATCTAGCCTTTTTTCTTCTGAAATTTGTACTTCTTTAAAGTCAAATCCTATACCATTTATAATTGGCTTTATGAATGCTAAAAATAATAATCTACCTTCTCTCTCTATAAATTTAGAATCTAAATTGCTGTATTCTTCTTTCATAAATTGTTGAAATCTTAAAAGAACTTTCTCAAAATCTAATCCTGTTTTGGTTATAAAATTGTCCTTGAAATTATAATTAGTCATATCAATTTTATTTTCAAGCTTTGAACTATAATAATTATATAATGTTTGTTCATAAATTCCATTAGCTATTCTAACTCTTCCGTCAATATTTCTAAAATATCCAAAAATAACTCCTAAATCTATAATAGGATTATGAATATTAAAAGTCTTATCTTCTCCATTTATCATTAACTCAAATATATAGCTTCCTAGTTCAGTATTATTTTCAATATTCTTTATCAAATCATCAAAAAGAGTATTTTTTTCTATTAATAATTTTTTAACTGCCTTTATAATATCCTCCTCATTCCAAAGTCTTTTATTTTCTCCTAGTAATATCTCTTCATCAATTATTTGACAAATCCTGCTTACTAAAAAAGGATATCCTGTTGTATAATAATAGAGTTTTTCTGAGATTTCTCTAATATTCATCTCTACATTTTCTAGTAGACAATAATCTTTTAACATGCTTTCAATTTCAACGCTTGAAAAACTCATATCCACATTAAAATTAACTGCTATATTCCAAGGGCTATTATATTTTTTTTCTTCATCTTGTCTAAGCTTAAGCTTTAAATTTTTAACATCATAAACTCCTGCTAATATAACACTATGAAAAGTAAAGTCCTTCCCTTGTGCTCTTAGTAAATACTTACTTCTAAGCATCCCCAAGAAATTTAAAAATAATTGATTATTTGAACTTTTATCAACTTCATCTATAAGTATAATAATTTCTTTTTCACTTTTTTCCACTATTTCAGTAATAGCATCAGATAAATCAAGAATATCTGTAGTTTCTTTCGCCAGCTCTAAAATAAATTCACTCATTTCTTTATGTGAAAATCTTATGGCTCTACTTAATATTTTTAAAAATTTATGGGCAAAGTTAATTTCATCCCTAAATATTTCATCGCCTATCCCTTCAAAACTAATACTGAAAACTAAGTACTCTTCTTTTAAATGTTCTTCTAACATATACATAGTCGTTGTCTTACCATATTGTCTAGGTCTGTTTATAACAAAATACTCTCCCTTATGAACCATATTTGAAATCTTATTAATTTTATCTCCAATATCAACCATATAGTGCATCTTAGGTATACAAACTCCTGTGGTATTAAATCTCTTGTTAATATTTACCAATCTCCTTTCAGTAAATAATTATTCCATCTACTAAATCTATACTTATTAAATATTATATCATAATTATATTTTTATAATCCCATTAAAATATTTTATGGATACTAAAAGAGGGAGTCCAACTTGAATTTGAACTACCTGTCAAAATACAAATTAAGAATGTTATGCAGAACTTATCTAAATTTAACATGAAAATTTCCTATAAAGTCATCATAAGTTGCTGAAAGTATATACTCTCCATCATTGTCTAATGATACTTGTTCAGAATAGTCTTTATTACTTTTAAAATTATGAATTACTTTTCCACTTGAATCAGTTAGTGTTAATTTTAAACTACCCTCTTTAACCGAAGAATTACAGTTAAACTTAATATTATCTCCTTTTTTAGCATTAAAAGTTGATTCAGAATTATTGCTATCCTTAGATGTAATGTTTTGGCTAACAGACCCTAAATAAGCAAAATCCGAAATATTTTTATATAAAAAACTTCCTATAACAAGTGCTGCAGCAATTACTGTAACTACGCTTAAAGTTTTTTTCATCTTAAATCATTCCCTTCTAGTTATACATACTGCACCATATCTTACTATGATGTGTTATTTGCCATCTATTTTTCAATTACTGATATATTTTATTGCATTATTTATAATTTGATCCACCTATAAACATTTCTTTTCTTAAACTTGTTCATCATAAAAGCTTATAATTTCATCCATTAATTCTATATTAATTTTATTCTCTTCCTTATTAACCATTTGATCAAAAAACTGAATTTCACTTTCAGGAATATTTTTCTTTGATCCATACTTATTAATAAGTTCTTTTCTACCATTACTTATCATACCTTCAAATTGTGAATCTATTATTACATCATGCCCACGTTCTGTTAGTGGCACAAATATATATATATCCTGCTAATACCTGTCCATTATTGGATTTAAACTTTATTTCAGTTCTTTCAAGATTTTCAAAACTGTTCATTTCATATTTAATATATTCTGTTTCAGATCTTTGTCCAAAATTCATTTCGTAGATAGCTATGGTAATTGTCATTGGAATTACAATAAATAATACTATAACTGAACTAATACCAATAACTATTTTTTTCTTTTTACTTAATTTTTTCATGTATACCTCTCCATCTTTGTATTATTTTACCACAATATTTTCGAACACTATCTTATTATAATCTTAATTAATTCTTAAAATTAAAAACAGCTCCCTACTTATAAATTTGTAGAAAGCTATTTTTAACTATACAGTTAGACCTGCACATTTTTGTTTTTAACTAAGTTTAAAATTTAAGATTGTTACGTAATATCTTTTCAACTAATTCAAGATAATCACCCTTATATAAAAAAGTCTTATTTGATAGCATAATTGCAAGTCCATGTACCATTGACCACATAGCAATTATATCTTGTGCATACTCTTCTTCTTTAACATTAAGACTTTGTAACAAGTCAACTGCACAATTTTTAAATATATTAAACGATCCATACTCCACACTTCTTATTTTATTTTCTTCTATAACTATTTCAGATTCACAATTCCCCCCAAAAGCAAATTTTAAATAATCTGGATTTTCGACCATGAACCAAACATATTTCTTTCCAAGTTCTATAATCCTTTCATAGGGCTTATTTTTGTACTTCTCCACTATTTCATTTAAAGAACTTTCAAAATTACTAAATACATATTCTGATATTGCAGTAATCAATTCTTCTTTACTTTTAAAATGCTTATATGGTGCTGCGTGACTTACATTACACATAGCTGCTACTTTTCTTATTGAAAACTTTTCTGCCCCTTCTTCATTAAATAACTTTAATCCCATATTTATTAGACTTTCTCTCAAATCACCATGATGATACTTATCAGTTTGCATGTAAAAACCTCTTTTCTAAAAATCTAAGTTCTAAAAAAGCATATTCAGCTAAATTTACTCTGTACTCTTAGCAATTGCAAATAAGCTAACCTTACAAATTATGAATTTTATTATTTAAAACTTCTATATTAAAAATATAATATCATAGTATGTTGACGCTGTAAACTTAAGGTGTTATTGTATTATTAAGTTGACAGTGTAAACATATATTTATTATAAATTTTAATTTATTTCTATAAATGAAAAAGGAGATTTCTTATGTTATTAGTTCATGACTTAAAAAAAGAATATTCCTCTAAAATAATACCCTTATTACCACTTAATTCTAAAATATTGTCAAAAGAAATAGATAATATTAAAGGATGTTTAGGTTGCTTTAATTGTTGGACAAAGACTCCTGGGAGATGCATTATAGAAGATTCTTATACTGAAATGCCTAGATACATTCTAGAAAGTGGTACTTTTATAATTATTACTGAAATAAAATACGGTTGCTACACTTCTTATATAAAAAATGTCATTGATAGATCCATAGGCTTTTTATTGCCATTTTTCCAAATGATTAATGGTGAACTTCATCACCTTCCCCGCTATAACAACAAATCGCTTAAATTTGTAGTCATAGGATACGGTGAAAATATTACTCCTAATGAAGAACAAACTTTTAAAGATTTAATTAAAGGAAATGCTATTAATATGTGCATGCCTAACTATGAAACTTATGTAATTAAAGATATATCACAAGCTGAAAAAATATTACAAAATTTATAAGACTATAGGAGGTTTTATTTCATGATTAATTTATGTGTAATAAATGGAAGTCCAAGGAAACAAAATAGCGGTTCTACTTATCTTATAAGTGAATTAAATAAATTACTAGATAATAATGTTGAAACAAAAGAATATTATATAAGCAATCTAATGAAAGATAAAACTCTACTAGAAGAAATTATATCTTATGATAAAATCATTTTTACTTCACCTTTATATGCAGATTGTTTTCCAAGTGCCATGCTTGAATTCATGGCTGTTTTTGAAAATTTTATTAAAGAGAAAAATAATATAAAAATGGATATGTATTGTCTTGTTAATTGTGGTTTTTTAGAAGGTACTCAAAATAAAATTGCACTTAATATCATGAAAATTTATTGCATGCGATTAGACTTCAATTGGCGCTTTGGAGTTGGCATAGGTGGTGGAGAATTTATGACCGGTTCAAAGGAAATGCCCCTAAATTCTCGTATAAAAAAACCCGTGTATAATGCTTTCTTAGCTCTAAAAGAAGATATCGAAAATAACTCTGATGGTCAGGTAGATAATATACTTACTAATGCAAAGATACCTAAATTTATATTTAAATTTGCTGCAAATATTGGATGGAAATCTATGGCTAAGAAAGATAACTTAAAAGTTAAAGACCTTTATAAACAAATATATTAATTATTATAAAAAATATATATGGCCAATCCCACATATATTTTTTATAAAGTTGAGTTAATTGTAATTTTTGCAGAAAGCACCTTTACATAAATTAATTATATTGATTTAACATCTCTAGTAGTTTTATCTACACAATACCAACTGCTATTAGTTTCATAACCATCTTTATCATCATAGCAATGAATAAGATAATGATCTTCTTCATTAGATTCTACTTTAATTACTTGCGGAATATCTTTATAATTATTTGAAAAATAATTCTTAACTACTTGAACAGCTTGTTCTTCTGTAAAAAAATCAACTGTTTCTTTAGTTGCAATATTAGTTAGTATTCCATTCTTTATTTCATATATATTTCCTGTTGATGTATGATAATAGTATTGTTTAGGTACATTCTCATTTTTACTCATGAAACATACAAACATATTATCATCAATGTCCTTAGTCCATTTATATTCTACCTCTTCATTTGTATATTGTTTTATTTTAGCTTCAATACTACTTAATTCTACTGGATAAGTAGAGATTGTTTTAGAATCATACATATCTCCATAAAAACTTAAATAATACCATTTACTATATTGCTTATCATAACACCAGCCAATTTTCATTATTCCAGTTATAGAATCAAGATAATACCACTTTCCATTTATCTGCTGCCACCCTTTTTCATATCCATAATCCCCCAAGTATTTCCACTCACAGTTTTCATGTTCCCATTCTGCATAAGCATTCTTAGTAAATCCTGAGCCTACTAGGATAATCACAATTAAAAAAATAGAAAAATTTTTATTTATTTTATTCATATCATTAAGCCTTTCTTTATTTTTATAAAATTTTATACATAAGTTTGTTAAATTCATAAAACCTAATTAACAAGAAATAGACTAGCCATGCTGACTTACTTTTTTTGATTATGCCTAAGTTTATTCAATACCTGCAACCGTTACATTTAATAATTTAACGACTTTAGGTCCTTCAAAATTATTATGCTTTTCAATTTCTTTATTTTTAAATTATGAAGTTTTAATTTGAGCTAATACAAATATTATTAACAAGTTACAACTTCCATTCTCATTGTGCAACCTACCTGTATAATTATATATTATTATACAGATTTATGTATAATTTTTACCTATAGTTATATATAACCTTTAGTATCTATTCTATAATTGTCCATGCAAACCTCAATCTTAACCATTGCTCCACCCTTTTCATTATTTTTCACTTCAATATTTCCATTAAATTTATTTACCAAAACATTAACTATATAAAGACCTAAACCAGAGTGCCCCTTTTCCTTTGATCTTGATTCATCACCTTGATAGAATTTTTCAAAAACATTTGCAATATCTTTTTTAGAAAATCCACACCCTGTATCTGAAATAAAAAAAGTCATCTTTTCTTCTGATATATTAAAATCAAAACTTATATTTCCTCCTTTTGGAGTAAATCTTATACTATTAGAAATTAAATTATCTAATATTTCAGATAAAGCATAACAATCTATTTTAATTAAATTATTTTCAGTTCTTTCATCTTTAATTGTATATTGGAAATTTATTTTTTTATTTTCCGCCAATGTAATATAATCAAGATTTTTTTCATTTATATACTTAATTATATTGCACTTTTCCAATTGAAGATTAAAATCCGGTTTTTCAATTTTAGTTAGAATATTCATTTTTTCTATAAGCCTAGTCATTCTATCTGCATTTTTATCTATTAAGCCAAGATATCTATATACTTTATCTTCATCTAATTTTTTACTATCAATCAAACCTTCAACATGCCCCTTTATTATAGTAATTGGTGTCTTTAAATCATGAGCAATAGCACCTACCATTTCTTTTCTTTGCTGTTCCATTTCCCATTGCTGCTTCAATGACTTTTTAAGTTCTACCCTCATTTCTTCAAAAGACCTGCAGAGCATTCCTAATTCATCGTTACTACTATAATCTATTTTAAATTCCAAGTCCTTATTTTTTATTTTTTCAGCTCCTTGCATTAACTGATTTAGTGGTACTTTTAATCTATTATTGAGGCTAACTGAAAAAATCACAGTAAATATTGTAATATATACAAGTGGAGATATAAATATAAAACCTTCAAACACCCTAACCAGCCAATTAAATTTAGGATTTTTTGCACTAGTTTCTAAACAATACTTTAGGATAACCATTCCTTCAGTCTTATTATTACTTATAACTGGTATATTTGCTATTATTGTAGGCGATTGACTTTTTTCAATTCCTGGTACTGCTTTTAATTCAACTGGAGTCTTAACAATTAATTTATCAAAATGGCCATATAAAAATTCTCCATCTGAATCTACAACTTGATACTCTATCCCATTAATAGGGATTATACTTTCAAATTCATTTTGATAATCCTTGCTTAAAATTTTAACATTGTTTTCATTTATATATTTTTCAATGTCTTGAATACTTGCTTCATAATAATTTGCTGGCAATATTAGATGATTGTAAGTTAGTATCAAGTCTGTAAATATGCCAAATAAAGTAAAAAATATGCTAAGTCCTAATACAGCTAATATAGAAATAATAAATTGTTTCTTAAAAGTGACGTTTTTCATTTATATCCTACTTTCATACTTTATACATAAACTATTTAAGCTACTTGTACTATAATGAGTATTAGATTTATATTATCATTGTGTAACTTGATAGTTTGGTTCAGAATTAGAGGTTTTATCTATAAATATTAATCCATCATAACACTCATCTAAAATATCATTCTTATAACTTTGATCATCTCCATTGAAATTTGCATCTACATATCTACATATTTGTGAAGAAGACATTATCTCTTTTATATACTCATTTTTCTCAGAAGATTTAAAATCCAAGAAATATATTGGTTTAACTTTGGATAAATAATATGGAATTGACTCTTCTTTAGCTGCATTAAGTATACATTTTTCAGAAATTCTTGCTTCTTCTTTCCCTGTATTTATACTCTTATCAACTGCTGTAACAGTTCCTTCATTAAATTGAAATCCAATAATATATAATTTATCCTTATAAATATCATATAAATTCGAACCCATTTCCTTAATATTATCCGCCGTATCATTATCGCCATAACTTGAGTGATCTATAGCCTTACTTACATGTGAATTATGTGCCCAAACCATAAGTTTTGAGTCTTCTCCCTCAAAATCTGAGATCCATTTTATATTTTCAGCCATATATTTTGCTCTTTTAGTTGCTTGTTGATAATAGCTTTGGTCACCGTTAAGCATATCATAAGCTTGATATATAACTTTTAAATTTTGCTTATATATTTCATATTCTTCCTTAGAAGATTTATTGATATATTCATCTTTATGATTTTCAAAGGAAGCGATAATGTCCTTAATTTCATCTCCTGGCACCTTTGCGCTGCTATCATCAAATATTTTAGGATTTTCAAATGTTGAAAGTACACCATCTATTTTAATTTCATAAGATCCATCAACCTTTTTTAAATACTCTTTAACCTTTGATGCTGCGGTGCTGGATGACTGCATATCAAAACCATAAAATTTGACTTTCTTAAGATGAGTTTTGTTATATTCTCTCATCCATTCTACCATATCTACTACTTCCTTTGTATCCCAGGTCCAAAATCCCATTCCTTTTACTACTTGCTTTGCATCACCATTTCCATTTATGACATAGTCATTTACTGCCATACAGTCACTCATGCATGCTTCAATTCCAAACACATTATATCCCATTTCATTAACAAGAAATTCAAGCATTCTATGTTTCATTTGAAAGAATTCCTTTGTTCCATGAGTAGCTTCACCCATTGCTACAACTTTTTTATCCTTTAATATATCTTTTAAAGGCATTAAATCTTCAAAGCCATTTCCTGCCTTTACAGTTTTTATTTCTATTATCTCACTCTTTATAGCTTCTACTTCTTTGTTTTTTTTATATTTTTCATGCTGATAATTTATTATAAAAACACCTAAAATTAGAACTAGAGTGCAAACTATTATAATTATTATTTTTTTCATTTATACTTGTCCTCCTAATAGTTAAATATCTAATTAAAATAGTCTTTCTTAGACCACAACAACATTCCTATAAGTAAGAACCCTATTATTCCAGCTGCTACAATAAAATGTTGACTTATTGGTTCTGCATTACCTAAAGTATAAAATGCATATTTACAATTTCGCACCAAAAATTTGAAGTAACTTGTAAAGCCTCCCAATCCTATAATTAACGAAATTACAGCTAAAATTGAAATCACAGAATTAGGTATTATTACAGCAATAACTGTTGACATACTTACAATAAACATTGCTATGAAAAATTGTATCAAAAAGAACTTTGCAATATACAATAAAGCTACTATAGTACTAAAGTCATAGTCTATATTATAAAATTGTACAGTTGAAACTTTAGGCATAAATATGAATCCAAAAATTATGCTAATTATAAATACTATGACCATTAACATAAACATTGTTAAACTTAAAGCTATCCATTTAGATAATATATATTGATATTTTTCATATGGTCTTATCATATACATTCTAAAAGCTCCTATTAATCGCTCATAATTTATCGAATCAATAACTACAATCGGTAAAACTAAATAAAATAATATTGAACTTCCTTCACCAAAAGCAAAGGGCGAAAAATTTAATGAATTTAATATTACATTATAATTCACATGATCATAAGATCCATAATATTTAAACTCCCATATGCATCCAAAAAATGCATCAATTATTACTAACATTAATAATATCTTTGTTTTTTTATTTATCCATATTCTTTGAAATTCTGATGCTATTAGTTTTTTCATCTTTCTTCCTCCTCTTAAATATAGCAGTCTTTGTCATTAAATAAGATGAATGCTATTAATGAAAATACTACAATATACAATGCTATTACAAATATTATTAATCCTACATCCTCTGGCTTTTGGGCTAATAAATTAAATATTCCATGATGTTGAATTGATATCAACGATGAAAAATCTATTATTCCAAGCATTTTATTTGATACAATTGAATAAATACTAGGATAAATTGAGGATGCTATTATGAATGTAAGACTTCCCGAAGCAGCTCCTGTAGCAGTCTTACAGTTTATACATATAACCATAATAACCGCTATCATTGCTACAAGCGTTATGAATGCTATAAAGTAATATTTAAAATTATATAAAACACTTTCACTAATTGTAAAAGGATGTGTATACATTCTAAACTTAATACTTTCATGTTTGAAAAATATAAATCCAAGAATAGTGCTTAATGTAAAATTAATTGTTAAAAATACAAATACCGCACTTATAATTGTTAAAAATTTTGCTTTAATTATATCTAAAAATGATACAGCTCTTATCATAACCATTCTTAATTCACCAGTTCTGTATTCACTATTTACAGACATAATTACAAGCAAAAGAATTATAATATCAAAAAATATAATAATCTGCTCTCTAAGCACCATACTTGGGAAATTTAGAAAGTTTACATAACTAGTATTACTAGAATCTAACTTTAGATTTTGATTAAGATGATACTTAACAAATAACAGTAGTATTATAGGTATTGCTGCCAAACAAAGCCAAGTGGATTTTCTCTTCCACATTCTCTCCCACTCACTGAAAAATAACTGTTTCATTTCTTCTTCACCCCATTATTATTTTTATTAACAAAATTATAATTTTTATCAAAAACATTACCATTCCTCATAGCACCCTTTAACATCCACTTATGACATTTATAAATGCATCTTCTAATCTACCGCTATCTCCTGTTTTTTCTAACAATTCCTCCTTGCTTCCTTGCCATATAATCTTTCCTTTATTTATAGCTATAAATCTATTACAAATTTGTTGAAGTTCATCTAAAAGATGACTTGATATAAAGAAAGTTATATTTTGATCTTTTCTAAGTTTTATAATAAGCTGCCTTAAGTCTCTCATTCCTATAGGATCAAGTCCATTAGCAGGTTCATCTAAAATAACTATTTCAGGATTATTTAAAAGTGCCTGAGCAATACCTAATCTTTGCTTCATTCCTAAAGAATAAGTTTTAACCTTATCATCCCCTCTATCCTCCATATCAACTATTTTTAATACTTCTTCAACCTTGTTTCTTTGTTCTTCTTTTGGCATATCAGGATTTAACATTGCTAAGTTTCTTAAATTCTGCCTACCTGTCATATATGGAAAAAATATTGGTTCCTCGACAATTGCTCCAATTTTCATAAGTGCAGCCTTTCTATCTGCTTTAACATTTATTCCTGCAATATTTACTTCCCCTGATGTAGCTGAAATTAAATTTGTTATCACTCTTATCAATGTAGTTTTTCCGGCACCATTAGGTCCTACAAAACCACATATATCTCCTTCATAAACCTCCAAAGAAACATCATTTAATATGTTTCTTTTTCCTATTTTTTTAGTAACATTTTTCACTTCAATCTTCATATTTAACATCGTAAATTCCTCCTATTTTTAGTAAACTCAAACTGCATAGCCTTAATGAAACAAAATTAGTGATAATTCATGACCGATTTTATCCTCTCTGCTCCTTTTTATTTTAAAATGTAATTTTAAAGATTTCATAAAGTTTTCAAAAAAAAATCTCCCTACAGTCGAGTATAAATGTTATCTAAAGCCAGTTCCGCAAGCTGTTTGCATATAAAAATGAAATCTGCTATGCTGAGTTGCATTAATATACCTATTTAAATTCCATAGTGAGTGTTTTAAAAAAATGTTGTTAAGATTAGTAATATCAGATAGCAAATATTTTAGATAATTCACATTATGTATAAGCCTTTTTAAATATTTATGACAAATATATTTTTAGTTCCTCACAACCAATCTGCTTTTAACTCATCATGTGCAAAGATGATTTTAGTTTTTCATGTGCAAATCTGCTCTTAGCTGATTCTATGCAAAAATAATTTTAATCCATCATGTACTAGTCTGCCCTTAACTCATTGCATGCAAAAATAATTTTAATCCATTATGTACAAGTCTGCTCTTAACTCATTGCATGCAAAAAATAATTTTAATCCATCATGTACTAGTCTGCTCTTAACTCATTTCATGCAAAAATAATTTTAATCCATTATGTACAAGTCTGTTCCTAGCTCGCCATATGCAAGGATTTTTACTACTTCATGTACAAGGCTGATTTTAGATTTTTATATACAAGCATATTATTTAATATTCTATGCTCCTATTTCTTTTATTCTTATGAATCTGCTTCCCAAAGACAAATAAGATATTATATCAATATAATTAAAAACTTTATCTAAATAAAATAGAATATAAAATGAAAGATATTCCTCCAAATACTTAGTCGCAATTCCTTTAAAAGGAGCAAACCATTCCATTATGTTTGCCATAATATATCCTATCCTATCATCCGCTTTCACTTCTTTAATCATTTTTTTATTATGCGCTTTTGCTTTCACGCAAATATATCTATCATTGTATGCAACAATATATGACCCTTTTTGAATTTTAGAATATATTTTTTCATCAAAGGTATTCCAATTCCAGCAATCTCTAAATGCTGGCATGACAAGCATTTAGTCTTCATCCCCTTTTGCTGCTACAATCCAAATATTACTTCTTCTAGTTGTTAGTATATTTCTGCATCCTTTAAAATTCTCTATTACTATAGTTTTATTAATATGTACATTTCCTTCTAATTCTTTGGGTACACTATCTAATTTTAATCCATGCAAAATTTTATGCCTCCAATAAAATGCTGTTGTTATACTTATCTTTAATTTTTTTGCACAAAACCTTAAGGATTTCTTTTGTATCATTAGTTCAACAAATTCTATCCATATATTTATATCCTTCTTTGAATAACTCCATAGTGAATTTGTAGTATTTGAAAAAGTTTTCCTGCAATCTTTACATTTATATCTTTGTATTCCCTTATATGATCCATGCTTAATATATTTTTTTCCCCCACAAGATGGACAACACTCAATATTTCTATTTTTATAAATGTAGCTTTTCAACAAACTATTTATATTCTCTTTTAATTTCTTTGAATTTACATTTTTTTGTATCAAAAAGGTCACTTCTTCCTCTAATTCTTAATTTTCATTAATTTACAGATAACAATTAACATTTTTGATACAAATCTACTTTGTATTTTAATATATATTTTAATCTGTATATGAATTTATCTTGTTAATTGCAATATGAATATAAAATATGTACATACTTTCTTTTTAATCAGATACTTATATTACATGTATATACATGCTTCCTTTTTAATCCTTGACATATCATGCAATTTCTAAACATATTAACAACATTTATTTTAAATACCCACTATGGAAATAAATATTAATATAGGTAGGCTACTTACTGATTATCGGTACTAGTGTTTTGCAACTTTTATCAATATAATTTTCTATAAACAAAGAAGAAAATCTGTTTCTCAGACTATGTTATTCTTCTTATTTTCTTAGTAATAATTTTTATTAACAATTTATTCTTATTTGAAATTGATTCACTACCATGTATTATTGTACTTTCAAAAGTTATACCCTCAAGGGGCACAATGTCCACAGATTTTCCCAAGCTATAATTTCCTCGTATAAAATAAAAAAAGCTTGTATCTTTTTTTAAAGACACAAACTTTTTTAAATTACTTTTCCCACTTATATCCTACTCCCCACACAGTAGAAATATATTCTCTATTTTTATCATATTTTTTCAATTTATACCGTATTTTCTTTACATGTTCAGCAACTGCTGCTGAGTCTCCTTCTGCATCATAGCCCCATATTTTTTCATATATCTGCTCTTTTGAAAATACTTGTCCACAATTTATTGCTAGAAATTCCATTATATCAAATTCCTTTTTAGTTAATGGTATACTTTCTCCTTTACAATAACTTGTCCTTCCCCTTAAATCTATATTTAAATCTCCAAAATATAAATTAACTTTATTTTCATTATTATAACTTCTTTTTTCTCTTCTTAAATGTGCACCTATCCTCGCTTTTAATTGTCTTAAACTAAAAGGCTTAGAAATATAATCATCTCCACCTGCTCCGAGTCCACTAATTATATCCACATCTTCTCCTTTTGCAGTCAAGAAAATGATAGGACAATCCACTTGATCTCTTATTTCTCTACATACTTCATATCCATTTTTATTTGGAATCATAACATCCAATAATATTAAATCCGGATGAAACTTTACCTTTTCAATAGCTTCTTCTCCATTATAAGCAGTAAAAACTTCATAATCGTCCTCTTCTAATGAATCCTTTAAAAATGAAATTATATCTTCTTCGTCGTCTACAATTAATATCTTTTGATTCAATATTTATCACCCTTATCCATATATACTATATTTTACTGAAAATTCTAAAATTCATGGCGATACTGTATTAATTCTTTCGACTAACTCAGCATCTAGATCTAATTGTTTATGATTATACCATACCTCTGTTCCATCTAGAATGTAACCTCTATTAATAAATTCCTTGATGATGCAAAATATGCATTCCATCTTTTACTTGTCATTTTATTTCATGCGCATTATTTCCCTGTTTTTTTAATTCTATAGTTTGCAAATGACACTTCATTTAATTTTTCAATAGTTTTTATTCTAAGCGTTTTAATATTTTCAAATGTTTTGAATAATGCGATATTTATTAAAATAATTTTATTTTTTATAACAAAAGACCTATACTAAATTTAGCATAGAGGTTCCTCAAACAATCAGAATTATTAAAATATTTTTCATTGTTCAATAACTCATTTCTTTTTAATATTTATGCACTATTAGAAATTTAAATAAAGAAAAAAGCTAGTTAGAATGCTAGCAAACTAGTGAATATTAATATATAATCAAATAAGACAAATAAAAAAACAGCCAAAGATGTACATAAGCTCACAAACTTAAGATTAAAGATTAAAGAGGAATTATTATGTTTAAAAAGTGGGATATAATTATAATAGTTGTGTTAATATGTTTATCCTTTATTCCTGAACTTATTTTCGGAGTAATGATGGGTAAAAATTATAATGGAACTTATGCTGAAGTAACTTTAGATGGTAAACCTTATAAGAAAATACTCTTATCTGAGCATAGAGGTGAAGAGCAGATAGATGTTAAAACAAAGTATGGATATAATATAATTGAAATTAAGGATGATTCTATTGGAATAATAGATTCGGATTGCAGAGATAAAATTTGTGTAAAATCTGGCTTTATATCAAAACCAGGTCAAATTTCAGTTTGTCTTCCACATAAATTAATGATTGAAATTAAGAGCAATGATACTGAAAAAAATATTGATGTTATTCCACTACACTGAGGTGAATAAAATGAGCAAAACATTTAGAATAGTTTTTATAGGCCTTTTAGTCGCACAAGCTTTGGCTCTTTATACCATTGAAAGTATGATTCCAGTCCCATTTATTGCACCTGGTGCAAAGCTTGGACTAGCAAATTTAATTACTGTTATAGCATTATACACGCTAAATAGTAAAAAAGACGTCTTTTTAGTAATAATACTAAGACTTTTGCTATCAACTATGTTTGGTGGAAACCTATCCACCTTCATGTATGGTGTTGCTGGTGCAATCCTTAGTTATTTGGCAATGATATTAGTAAAAACCCTTGGAAAAGATAAAGTCAGTATAATAGGTGTCAGTGCTTCTGGAGCTTTATTTCATAATGTAGGTCAATTATTCGTTGCTTCGGCTATGGTTCAAAATATAGCAATCATGCTTTACTTACCGATTTTATCAATAGCAGGTGTTGGTACTGGAATCTTTATTGGTATAGGTGCTAACTTTATAGTTAACCATATGTCTAAACTACCTTACTTTAGGAATTTTAATATAAGTGAATAGCATCCTCATAACACATTTTCAATATATTTATTTGATTGTATCTTAATAAATTATCTTAAAGTATGTTATTGGGATGTTAATTTTAATGAATGCTCTAATAAGACTATTGACAATAATAAAAACTTATAATATCATATATTATACTAAATAGGTATACTTTAAGGAGTAATATATATGAATATCAATCAAGAATCTGATTATGCACTTAGACTAGTACTTATATTATCTAAAGAAGGCTTAGATAACAAATTGGATGCCAAATTTTTATCAGAAGAAACAAATATTCCTCTTAGGTTTTTATTAAAGTTAACTAGGAAACTTATCCAAGCAGGTATTGTTAAATCATTTAGAGGAATTAATGGTGGTTATGCTATTGCAAAGGAACCTAAAAATATAACTTTAAAAGATGTGGTTGAAGCTATACAAGGTCCTATTATACTAACTAGATGTATTTATGATAAGCAAGCCTGCAGCGCTAATAAAATCGGACATTGCGCTATACATAATGCTTTGGGTAATATTCAAAATACTCTAGTTGATGAATTAGAAAAAGTAAATTTTGAGAACCTTAAAAATCAACCTTGGTAATTATACTTATGTGGATATCCGCCGAAATTGAATACATATTTATAACCACAAGGGTCACAATGTTCCAGCGGACTTAAGAAAATTTTACTGCTTTATATTCACTTAAGTAATGGTAAATGTTAAATATAATACCAAGCATAAGTAAAACCTTAAAGTTGGTATCTATATATACACATAAATTGGGGACTAGCTCACAAATTTTATCCATGAGCTAGTCCCTAATTTATGTGTATTATAAAATCACTTCATTGATTCAATAATGCTTTCAGCAATGGCATCCATTAAATCACCATCTTCTTCCTTCATACTAGAATTCACTGATATCTCATTATCTAAAATAGTCATATCTTTCATTTCATCTAAAAGTCCGCGCATCAATTTGCCAGATTGAGGGGCCCATGAACCATTTTCAATAAGAGCAAAAGTACGTTTTTGAAGATTTAATGCTTTCATATCCATTATATAATCAAGCATTGGTGGATAAATCTTTAAATTGTAAGTTACAGATGCAAGAACCACATGACTATATTTGAAAGTCTCAGAAATTAAATAGGATACATGAGTCTTAGAAACATCATACATAACTACATTTGTCATTCCCTTTTCTACTAACCTTGTTGCTAAATCACTAGCAGCAGCCTCTGTATTTCCATACATTGTTCCATAAACTATCATTACGCCCTTTTCTTCTGGTTCATAACGACTCCACTTATCATATTTGTCTAAAAGATATCCAAAATCATTACGCCATACTGGTCCATGTAGTGGACAGATAAACTTAATTTGAAGACCTCCAGCTTTCTTTAAAAGAGCTTGAACATGAGGACCATACTTACCTACAATGTTTGTATAATATCTTCTAGCATCATCAATCCAATCTCTATCAAAGTTTACTTCATCATTAAATAGCTTGCCATCCAAAGCTCCAAATGAACCAAAGGCATCAGCAGCAAATAGTACACCATTAGTAGTATCAAATGTCACCATAGCCTCTGGCCAATGTACCATTGGTGCAGCCACAAAAGCAACATTATGTTTTCCAAAGGACATAGTGTCCCCTTCTTTAACCTGAATTATATTTTTTTCAATGTCAAAACCAAACTGATGCATAAACATGAATGCTTTTTCAGTACATATAACTTTTACCTTTGGATAACGAAGAATAATCTCTTCAATACACGCTGCATGATCTGGCTCCATATGGTTAATTACCATATAATCTAAAGTCCTATTTCCTAGAACTCCTTTAATATTTTCAAGGAATTGACGGCAAATTGACCAATCCACAGTATCAAAAAGCACTGTCTTTTCATCTAAAAGTAAATAAGAATTATATGAAACACCTCGTTCAATAGGGTGAACATTTTCAAAAAGAGCAAGGCGATGGTCATTTCCACCAACCCAATAAAGATCCTCAGTTATTTTTCTAACACAATACATAGAATTTACTCCTCCTTCACACTTAAAATATATCATTATGTTTGTTTAGGCATAATCAAAAAGTAACAAATCAGCATACTGGTATATTTCTTGTTATTTTCTTTAATATACCTTATTTAAAAAATCAGACTTCTATAAACATATCTTTTTCTTCACTACATTCAGGGCAAGTCCACTCTTCTGGTATATTTTCAAATAGTGTACCTGGAGCTACTTCGCCTTCAGTATCACCTACACCAGGGTCGTATTCATAACCACATCCGTTACAAACATAATGTTTCCAAGACGGAACAACTTTCTTAGGAATAGCTCTCTTTATTTTTTTCATTGGTGGAGCTTCCTTCTTTGGTTCTCCATTATCTAAAGCAGCAGTAAGTAGCGGTAATATTTCCTTTAAGTCTCCAACTATTCCATAGTCTGCATTCTTAAAAATTTTCGCATTAGGATTAATATTTATAGCTACAATTGTAGAAGCATCTTTTATACCCTTCAAATGCTGACCTGCCCCTGAAATACCACATGCAATATAAAGGTTTCCAACAAACTTTTGACCAGACATACCCACATAACGATTTAATGGTACATATTTAAGGGTTTCAGCTACTGGACGAGAAGAACCTACAGTTGCGCCAGCCTGAGCTGCTAGGTCTTCTATAAGTTGCATATTTTCTTTTTCTCCTATACCTAGACCTGCACTAACTACCCTTTCAGCCTTACTGATAGGTGTATTAACAGGAATTGCAACTGTGAAATCATAGCCATCTGTCTTAAGTGCTTCCACAAGAGCATTAACTTTTTCCTCAGAAGTTCCTTCCTTAAAAATCATGTTCTTACGATATCCTGTAGCAGGTTCCTTCTTAGCTGCTTTACCTGTTTCCTCATTTTTCGGCATCTTGCCAATTATGTGAGCAGCAATAACAACACGTTGAATCTCATTAGTTCCTTCATATATTGTACAAATCTTAGCATCTCTATAAGCACGCTCAACTTCCATTCCTTTCAAATATCCGCTTCCACCAAATATTTGAAGAGCATCATTAACGATTTCAAGGCATACGTCAGAAGCATATTGTTTTGCCATAGCAGCTTCCATGCTGTAAGACTCATGATTTTCCTTAAGTTCTGCCGCACTATAAATAAGCAATCTAGCAGCTCTAAGTTTTGTTGCCATATCAGCTAACTTAAAAGATATAATTTGCTGCTGACAAATAGGTTTTCCAAATTGAATTCTTTCTTTTGAATACTCAAGTGCATTTTCATAAGCACCTTGTGCTATACCAAGGGCTTGGGCTGCAATACCAATACGTCCACCATCTAAAGTTGACATAGCAATCTTGAAACCATCCCCATCTTTACCCAATAAATTTTCTTTAGGGACTTTTACATTATTAAAAATCAATTCTGCAGTTGCAGAAGAACGAATTCCCATCTTATCATAATGTTTGCCAAAGCTAAAGCCTTCAGAACCTTTCTCAACAATAAATGCACTTATACCACGAACACCTATATTCGGTGTAGTAACTGCAAATACAATGTAAATATCAGCTTCACCACCATTAGTTATAAATATTTTTTCTCCATTTAAGATATAATAATCGCCATCTAAAACAGCAGTAGTTTCTGTTCCTCCTGCATCACTACCAGCGTTTTCCTCAGTGAGGCCAAATGCTCCAAGCTTATCTCCCTTTGCAAGTGGAATTAAGTATTTTTGTTTCTGCTCTTCAGTTCCATAGGCAGCAATTGGATATGTCCCAAGTGATGTATGAGCAGAAAGGATTACTCCTGTACCTCCATCCACTCGTGATAATTCCTCAACGGCAATTGCATAGCTGATTATATCCATGCCTGCTCCACCATATTTTTTAGGAAATGGAATTCCCATAATCCCCATGTCAGCTAATTTCTTAATTGCTTCTTCTGGGAACTTGCTTTCTTGATCCAACATAAATGCTATAGGTTTAACTTCCTCATTAGCAAACTCTCTGATTTTTGTTCTCAAATTTTCATGTTGTTCCGTAGTCTTAAAAAACATAAATACACCTCCCTTTAATTATACGGTTTCATAAATGTCGTTCAGTGAAATATGTACGGCTAGAACATTAAACTTTCACAAGTAAAATTCTTAAAGTTCAAGTAACTCTTCTACTTTTTTAACTTTTTAAGCCATCTAGTCAACATGTTTTTTCACATTACAGTATTTTGAAATGTTTTTATTAAATGTATACCTCCACCGTATAGTTTTATTGTATACCTTTACGGTATACTTTTCAACTTTACCTTCAACTTTTTTTAGCTATATCAGCCCGTGAGAACCTGTTGCATGTTAAATTATATGCTCATACTCCATTTATATTTAATTATCTTCCAAATACTCCATACATTAACTTATATTATAAAACTACAATATAATAAAACCGTCTATATTATTAGCAAACATTCAAAAATCAAATTTTAAGATTCATAAATTATAATGAGGTGTTTCAAAATGATTGAAGAATCATTTTGAAACACCTCATTATTCTAATCTACTTAAATTATTATAAAGTTATACATCTTTATTTTACAAATTTAAACTCTTTATTCAAATCTATAATCCTATCTTTAAACCCATCTGATGTATAAACCTTATGATCTGATGTTGTAATTTCACAAGATATTCCCTTTAAGCTATCTATTAACTTTAAACCCTTATCTGGTCCTAATGTAAAAACTGTTGTTGTTAGAAGATCAGATAACATGCCATTATCAGTAGTGTTACCATCTATTACTATAGTATCACTCATAACTCCATTATCTACTGGATATCCAGTTTTGGGATCTAAAATATGATGATATCTTTTGTTATCCTTGATAAAATATCTCTCATAATCACCAGATGTAGATAAAGACTCATTAGATAATTTAATTATTCCCATGTATTCATTAGGGTCTTCACTTCTAGGATGTTTAATTCCAACAGACCATTCTTTATTATCTTTATTTTTGCCCAGTGCGTAAATAGAACTTGAACCTAAATTAATAAGTCCATTTTCAATATTGTACTTTTTATAAATTTTTAATACTTCATCAGCAGCAAAGCCTTTAGCAATACCACCTAAATCTAGAGCCATTCCCTCTTTTTGAAGCATGATGCTACTATCATTTTCATTAATACTAATTTTATCATACCCCACCAATGGTAATTTAGCTTTAATTTCTTCATCGGAAGGTAATCTTTCATTATCAGTACCAATACCCCATAAATCTATTATTGGTCCTAAAGTAATATCCCATGCTCCATCACTTAATTTTGAATATTTAATTGAAGTTTCTATCATCTTAAAAATTTCAGGGTGAACTTTTACATAACTCTTCCCTGAAGCATTATTAATTTTATAGATATCACTAGTTTCTATGTTAGTGCTTGCCATTTCATTAATTTCATCTAACTTTTTAAAACTCTCTTCAACTGCTTCTTTTGAATTTGCACCAGAAGCACTTAATGTCACTGCTGTATCCATTACAATATTGCTTTTTTCGTAATATTGGTTCTTCTGACTAGCACATGAAGTACAAATTAAAGCCATTGAGATACAAGCTATTGATGCACATATAATCTTCTTCATATGTTCACTCCAATCTAATATAAATTGTAAAATGGTCAAAAAATAAATCCAAAAGATTCTCACCCGGTAATATAGTAACAACGTTACTTTATGCACAATCAAATAAATAACAAGTTCATGTGCCTTAATTACTTAGGGCGAGTAGCCCTTAGATTTATTTTTTACTTATACCTAACTAGTTACCTTTAAAGTTTCTACCTTTTCATGTTCTTTTGATTCAATAGCTATTTTTATAGCTTTAGTTGGACACTTCGCTACACATGTTGCTTCACTACATTTTTCAGCACATATAGCATTGTTTACTACTGCAAGATTGTCCTTAATATCAATTGCACCATAACTACAATTTTTTGCACAAATACCACAACCTATACAAGCAGCACTGCAAAGCTTTCTTGCAACAGCTCCTTTATCCTTAGAATTACAGCCTACTTTTACAGTTGCATTTGATGGTATGATTTGTATAACATGTTTAGGACATGCTGTTTCACATGCTCCGCATCCAGTACATTTTTTCATATCAACAATTGGTAATCCCTCGTCGCCCATAGTCATAGCACCAAAATTACAAACATTTACACAATTTCCAAATCCAACACACCCATTTTTACATCCTTTAGGTCCACCTTGAATTAAACTTGCAGCAGCACAATCATGTACTCCCTCATAGTTATAACTTAAAGTTGCTTTACTAATTGATCCGTTGCATCTAACATGAGCTACTCTTGGTTCTACCTGCTCTGCAACTTTTCCTGTAATCTCTGCTACCAATTTTGCAACAGCATCTTTACCTGGTACACATAAATTTGGAGGAACATCTGGATTTAAAACTACAGATTCAGCATAATTAGCACAACCTGCAAAACCACAGGCACCGCACTGTCCTTTAGGAAGAATTTCGTCAACCTCATGAATAAGCGGATTTACTTCCATTGAAAACTTTTTATTTGCGATAGCAAGAATAATCCCAAAAACTATCCCAACTACCCCCATTACCACAATAACCATTATAGCAGTATTCATAAATTTTATTCATCTCCTTAATAAGCTTAGTCATTTCTTCAATGTACAATCTAAATGCACAATTGACAATTGTGGATGATATTCCTTCCGAATATCTTTAAGTTTTTATGGTGTTTCACGCTTTCTTTATCTGCGAATATTTTCAAAAACGTTTTAATTTTATTCCTTAATTGTCAATTGTCCTTTGTTAATTGTTAATTGATCATATCATTCCTGAAAATCCAAAGAATGCTAATGATAACATACCAGCTAAAATAAATGCTATTCCTGTTCCTTCTAGTGCCTTTGGCACATCTGCATTTACTAATTTTTCTCTTAGACTTGCCATAAGCATAAGTGCAAGTGCAAATCCCATACCCGATCCAATTGCAAAAACTACACTCATACCAAATGTATAATTAGATTCTACACTTAAAAGTGGAACAGATAATACTATACAATTTGTTGCTATTAAAACAAGGTAAATACCCCACATACTATATAAAGCAGGAGCTTGTTTTTTTATTATTAACTCCAACAATTGTACAAAACTTGCTATAAGTACTACAAAAACAATTGTTGTTAAAAATGTCAAACCATATGGTAGAAGTACAAAATGATATACTACCCATGCTAGCATTGAACTAAGCGTTATAACAGAGGTAACTGCCATACCCATTCCTACAGATGCATTTAGACTTTTAGAAACTCCAAAGAATATACATAAGCCTAAAAATTTTGTTAAAACAAAGTTATTTACAACTACTGAACCTATAAACAGCGTTAAATATTCTTTCATTATGATTCACTCCCTTTTAATCTCTTGTCGTCTTTACGCTTCATATAAATTTTAATGGCTCCCATCATATAGCCAATTAATATAAATGCACCAGGTGGCAAAATCATAATTAAAGCTGGATTATACCCAGATCCAAATACTGAAATTCCTAAAATTGTTCCATTACCAATAATTTCTCTTATTGCAGATATTGCAAGCATAGCTATTGTAAATCCACAACCCATGCCAAGCCCATCGAGCATAGATGGAATAACCTTATTCTTTGAAGCAAATACTTCAGCTCTTGCTAGTATTATTGCAAATACTACTACTAATGATAAATATACTCCAAGTTCTTTATATAAAGCTGGGGCAATAGCTTGCAATACAAGCTGTACAACTGTTACTATAGTTGCAATTGATGTTATATAAACAGGCACTCTAACCTTTTGATTTACCCACTTACGTGTTATTGAGACTACTGCATTATTAGCTGTAATAACAAATAATACTGTTAATCCCATAGCTAGTCCATTTATAACTGAAGTTGTAACAGCTAGTGCTGGACAAAGACTTAAAGCCAATATAAATATTGGATTTTCATCAACTAAACCTTTAGAGAAAATTTTCCATAATTCTTTCATATTATTTACCTCCTGTAAACTGTACTACTTCTTCTACTGCATTTTTAACAGCAAGTGTTACAGCTTTAGATGAAATAGTTGCTCCTGTCATAGCTTGAATATTTTCTTTATTAGAAGCATCCTTTGTTACAGTCAAAGCTTCTGCTTGCTTACCTTTAAATTGACCTTTAAAAGGTTCTTCTGCCGCTTTCGATCCAAGACCAGGTGTCTCATTACTTGTAAGTATACTATAATCAAGTACTTTTCCATCTTTATCAACAGCTACAAGCATTTTAATTGCTCCACCGTATCCCTTACTTTCGCCAGGTATTACATAAGCAATTACTTTTCCATCTTTTTCAGCAGTAAACCATTCTTCTTTACCTGATACTTCTTTAAAAGTATCTGCATCTTTGACTAATGATTTCATCGATTGTTGTTTCATCATTTCATTTTTTTCTACTGCAATAGGTGCTGTAATAAAATATACTATTGCTATTATTACTCCTGAAATTAAGCAAGCTCCTATTAAGTTTATTGCTACCTTATAAATAGACTCTTCTTTCTTAACAACTACTTCTGACATTTTACTACCCCCTTGATCCAAAACTCTTTGGTTTTACGAAACGATCAATTAATGGTGTCACAGCATTCATTAACAAAAGTGAATAACAAACGCCTTCTGGATAACCACCTTTTAATCTAATTAATACAGTTATTGCACCAGCTCCAACTGCAAAAATTATTTGACCTTTTGTAGTAATTGGAATAGTTACCATATCTGTTGCCATGAAGAATGCTCCGAGTATTAAACCTCCAGCCATCATGTGAAAGAATGGATCACCAGTAAATAAACCTGCAGGTCCAAAAATCCAAGTAAGTATTCCTACTGTTCCAATCATACAAACAGGAACTTGCCAATTAATATAGCCTTTATATATAAGATATATTCCTCCAATAAGAAGTAATACTGTAGAAGTTTCACCTAAACTTCCGTTTCTTGTACCAAGGAACATATTCTTATACATTTCTGCATTGCTTCCAAAGGTATTAATTAAAGCTTCATAACCTTGTTGTTTTAATATATTTAATGGTGTTGCACTAGTAACTACATCTACTGAAGTTGTCATTTTTGTCCAAGTAGTCATCGCAACTGGCCAAGATACCATTAACGCTGCTCTTCCAATATGAGCAGGATTAAAAATATTAAAACCAAGTCCACCCATTGAGTGTTTAGCTATAACTATAGCTATAACTGAACCAATTGCTACCATATAAGGTGGTAACGTTGGTGGAAGAGACATTGATAACAAAAGACCCGTTATAAATGCACTTCCATCAAATGCTGTAATCTTTTTTTCACTAAACTTTTGTAGTAAATACTCACATACAACTGCTGAAATTATTCCTACTAACATATTTATTAATGCAGGAAAACCAAAATAAAATGCTGAAAAGACAGCTGCGGGTGCCAAAGCTATATTTACATTCCACATTATCTTTGAAATTGATTCATTACATCTAATATGTGGCGATGCTGAAACAGTAAATTTTTTATCCTGTACTTGAATTTCCTTTGGCTTAATGTTTTGTAATTTACTTTCTTGAATTACATTAGTTTCTGAACTCATTTTATCCCTTCCCTCCCTATTTCTTTGCCGATTGTGCAAGATTTTGTGCTTTCGAATATTTTATATATTGTACAATATTACGTTTTGCAGGACATGTATACACACAACTTCCACATTCTATACAATTAAATAAACCATATTCTTCTTTAGCTTCTTTAAATTTATTACGTTCACCTAATATACTTAACATACTTGGTACTAATCCCATAGGACATGCTTTGACACATCTACCGCATCTAATACAAGGAGACTCTTCTCCGGAATTTACCACATCTGAGCTTAAAGCCAATATACCAGATGTTCCTTTAATTACAGGTACATCTAATGTAAATTGAGCCATGCCCATCATAGGTCCTCCAGAAATTATTTTTTCAGGAGTTTTACTAAATCCTCCGCAATAATCCATTACATAGTCATAGCTAGTCCCTATTCTCAATAATAAATTTTTAGGTTCCTTAATTGAATCTCCAGAAACAGTGGTAACCCTTTCTATTAACGGAATCCCACTAACTACAGCATCACAAATTGCAACTGCAGTACCAACATTTTGTACTACAACACCAACATCCATAGGTAATCCACCAGCTGGAACTTCACGATCTGTCAGTACTTTTATTAACATTTTTTCTGCACCTTGAGGATACTTTGTAGGTAGTGCTACAACTTCAATATTGGTTCCTTTAAAGGCATCTTTCATAACCTTTACAGCCTCTGGCTTATTATCCTCTATTCCTATAAAACATTTACTAACTCCAAGAACTTTCATAGCAATTTTAACACCTGTAACTATACGATTAGCATATTCAAGCATCATCCTATAATCTGCTGTTAGATAAGGTTCACATTCAGCTGCATTAATAATTAAAACATCTACTTCCTTGTTTGGAGAAAGTTTGATATGTGTTGGGAACGTAGCTCCTCCCATTCCAACTGCTCCTGCTCCTTTGATAATATCAAGAATTTCTTTTGTCTCTAGTTTATCCCATTCACGATGTAACGGAATGCCTGGAGCCCATTCATCTAAACCATCATTTTTAATAACAATTGATAAACAACTAACTCTAGACGCATGTGGCATTTCTGCAATCTTAATAACTTCTCCAGAAATTGATGCATGCACTGGACTATGCATAAAAGCATCACTTTCAGCTATAACTTGTCCCTTCTTAACTATGTCGCCAACCTTAACTAATGGTGTACAAGGAGCTCCTATATGCTGACTCATAGGAATAACTACCTCCGAAGGTAAAGGTGGCATTTCAATAACTTTGTCCATAGTGTATACTTTACTATCTTTAGGATGAATTCCTCCTAGAAAACGCTTTAACATTAACAATCACCTCTTCATTATGTTTTTAAAATATTTACGATAAAATACTAATAATTTCTGGTTTTGACTTTTCACTTGCAGTTGCAGCTCTATCAAATAACTTTACAAATATCATTGATAATAAAAAAGCAGTTATTCCACCTATAATTCGAGAACTGTTTATATTAGATCCAATGTATGTTCCTATAAACCCTCCCAATATTGCACCCATAAATGCAATAATTAGTGGCAAAACAAAAACAATAAAGGCCCCTTTTAAAACGTCAACTTCTTTCATTTCAAATGTCACCCTATCTCCAACTTTGGCCCCTATTTTATTATTTGCACTTATAATTACACTATCGCTGCCTGGACAACCTCCACAATTACTACAGTCACTATGTCTTCCAACTTTAATTTTGGTAATATTATCAATTACCTCAATTACAAGACCTTGTTCTGTTTTCATTTTTATCAGACCCCTTAAAACTATTATTAAATTATTACGTTTATTTCAATAGACTCATGTCGTAATTTAGTATTTCAGTATTATTATAAGCCTTGATTTCAAATTTTTAAAGAATAGCTATTTTTTTAACAATCTTAATTCGCCAAAATTAGCTATTTTAAAATGATTTTACATTAGGCATTGTTACATATATGATTCATGCTTAGTTTTATATTATACAGTAAGTGTTGTGTTGTCTTAATTCACAAGAAAGCTCACTAATAAATTATTTTTACTTTCTTCTATTTTAAGGAATTTTGGACATTCTTCTAATTTTTTATTTATATAATGTAATTCAAGCAATAATTACCTATCTAGTGAATTAAATAACACACCTTATACTCTATCTTTTTTGTATGAAATTTTCTATTATTTGCTTAGGCACAATCAAAAAAATAACAAGTCCATTTGCCATAAATATTCTTATATGCAGCATGGCTGCTTTTCTTTAATGTGCCTTATTATGTTTTTCTTAACCTAAAAGTAGTGATTAACTCTATTTAAAATAAAATTAATCACTACTATTTGAAATTCTAATTTATTATAATTTTTTTACGTTCTTGATAACTTCAGCACAATATTCTTTTACGCCTTCAGCCCCATTACTTTTATATACTTTATTTAAATCACTGCCAATACCACTACAGTCTGCTCCAGCTTGTATCCATTCATTTATATTATCTTTGTTTACTCCACCTGTAGGCATTATACTAATATCTGGGAAGATTGATTTTGCTGCTCCTATTAATCCTTTTCCAACAACATTTCCTGGGAATATCTTTATAAATCTTAATCCCATTTTATAAACTTTGTTTATTTCTGACATTGTCATAAGTCCTGGAATCATTAATGCTTTTCTTTGAATTGCATATGCTAGCACATCTTCATCAAGACAAGGAGATACAATAAAATCAGCATTATTCTTAATACATTCGTCTACAGCGTCTTTAGTTAAAACTGTTCCTGCTCCAACACATGCACCTTTATATTCGCCCTTTAATTCTTTTATAAGTTTTGGTGCATTTGGCACACTCATAGTTACTTCTATAATCTTCATTCCACCTTCAATAGCTGCTATACTAATTTCTTTTGCTTCTTCATATGTCTTAGTTCTAATAACAGCTACTGCTTTTTCTTCTTTTAAAGTATTATAAATTTCTTCAAACATCTTTTACACCTCATTTATTATTTTAACGCTCTATTTTTTTTGATTGTCCTAAGTGAACTAAAACCTCATCATAATAAGGAAGTCCTTCGTTATCACCTTCGACACCTACTACTAAAGATCCAACCGCATTTGCAAATCTTATAGTATTTTCTAATGTTTCACCTTTAAGTAATGCTGTTAAAAATCCTGCTGCGAATCCATCTCCTGCACCTACTGTATCAACTAAAGCTTTCGGTTTAATACCTTCTACATCATAAACATTTTCTCCATCTGAACCTATTGCCCCTTTTGCTCCTTTTTTAACAATAACCTTTCCTATTCCATAACCGTGGAAAGTTTTTATTGCTTTTTCTATATTAGTTTCTTCTAATAATATTTCTATTTCTTCATCACCTATTAAAAGAATATCCACATAAGGTAAAAGTTTGTCTATGTAAGTTTTTGCTTCTTCCTTACTCCACATTTTTAATCTAATATTTGGGTCAAATGATATTATTAAATTATTTTTCTTTGCGAGTTTTACTGCTTCTAATATTACTTCTCTATTATTCATATTAATTGAAGGAAAAACTCCTGTAATATGAAGTATTTTTGCATTTTTAAAATATTCTTCATTTAACTCTTTAGCATTCATTGTGCTAGTTGGAGACTTTTCTCTATAATAAAATGATCTACTAGATCCATCAGATAAAACTTCTCTAAAATATACTGAAGTTGGATATCCATCTACAAGTTTAACTTCTGAAATATCAATACCCTCTCCGCGTACAGTTTTTAATATATATTTTCCAAAGTCGTCATTACCAAGTCTGCTTATCCAACCTGATTTCAATCCTAATCTTGCACAACCTATTGCAACATTTAATTCTGCTCCACCTGTTTTTCTTTCAAAAGTATTACAAAATATTATTGGCCCTTTTTGCTTTGGACACATTGCAATCATTGCATCTCCTATAGTAATTACATCCATGAATAATACACCACTTTCAACTTATATTTTTATTTTTAGCATTATCAAGTATGTAGAGATAGAATTAGAATTTACACTTGATAAGGCTATTCTTGATTTTTAGGGTTAATATTACATATAATCAAGGAATATTATATATCTGTTTCTAGGTCCGCTTTAGTTCCGCATTGTGGAACGTTGTTTCATTGTATAATGTTATTTTAATATTTCCACTCCTAATTGTCAATAATACTACAATAAAAACTTATAATTTTTTTATTTGTTAAAATCTATATTAAATATTACAATGTAGTATAAAGAAAATAATTATGCATGGAGGATTTAATATGTCTGAGGATTCAAATAATATTAATTTAGTTCAGTCTGTAGAACGTGCACTAGACATACTTGATTGTTTAGCAGAATATCCAAAAGGTTGTGGAATTGGAGAATTATCAAAAACTTTAGGATTAAGTAAAAGCACTATACATAGAATTATCACAACTTTAAAATATAAAAAATATGTTACCCAAAACAAAGACAATGATAAATATCAACTTGATATAAAAGTACTTAATCTATCCACGTCTATGATAAACAGTATGGATTTAATAAGTATTTCTAGACCTTACATACATGACTTTGCAAATAAAGTTGATGAAGTCATACATCTTTGTATTCCTGATGAATCATATTCTAATATAATATATGTAGATAAAGTATCAGCTGAAAATCCTAGTAGAAACATAACAATGTCTTCAAGCATAGGTAAAAAAGCACCAATTTACTGTACTGCTTCTGGTAAGTTATTATTATCTCAATATCCTGATGATAAAATAAGAGAATTGTTAAAAGATACTGAATTTGTTAAATACGCCGAAAACACTATAACTGATATTAATGTACTTATAGATGAAATTCATGATATAAGAAAGAATTTATATTCACTCGATAATATTGAATGTGATACTGGCGTTATATGCATAGCTGTTCCTATTTTTGATAGAACTAATAAAATTATTGCAGCTACTAGTCTTTCATCTGTAACTCTTTTTAATACTATGGATGATTTATTAAAATATAAAACTGAATTCATGAATATTGCTAAAAATATTAGTAAGTTAATGGGGTATTTACCTTCTTAATATTTTATTACATCACACCTAAAAATATCTGCTTGAATATACTGAACATAACCGTAAAATATATTAATGAAAATATTATTATAAAACTTACTATCTCTTTTTAAATTACAATAATAATTTAAAATAGACACTATCAATACTATTAAATTTTATATTTATTTTTAGCCCTATCAAGTATATAGCGATAGAATTAAAATTTCTACTTGATAAGGCTATGATTAATTTTTTTTATTAATATCTATATAAGTTTCAATAATGATTTTACAATTAGGAATTCTAAAACTCTAATATTCTAAAGAACTTTAGAATTTTAGAATTTGCTTGTAAAATGCGGGTTAAGAGATATGTGAAAATTTTATTGCAACATATATATATAATTAAATAATATTATATATCGTTAATGTTATCATTAATTTAAATTACAAACTGATTATAATTTTATTATTCTACTATACTTCTAATATAAGATTCTATTTCTTTACATTTGCAATTATTAAAGAAATACTCTTTGAATTTTTCTCCACTTACAGCACCCTTTAATAAATCTTGATCTATTTCTTTTAAAATTGTTACCATATCTTTATGAGTTACTTTTTTAACTTCATCTAATATCTTTTTATTTCTTTGTTCTGGTATAACTCTGTCTTTTGGATACCCTTGTCCACTTTCACCTTGGAATAACTTTTCAAAAATGTATTCTAAGTTTAATTCAGCTCCCCATCCAAATCCTTTTGCAAAAGGCAATGCAATTGCATTTCCATCATTAATTTGTGCAAACATATAAGCATCTGAAGGATCTACTATATGACCACATAATACTCCTGGGAATGAATTAGCTGCAAGCATTGCACCTTCTCCTGTTCCACATCCAGTTATCACATAATCAGCTGCTCCTGAATTTAAAAGAATAGCTGCTAAAATACCATTTTGAACATATGTTAATACTGCTGGGTCTTCTGCACTATACATTCCATAATTGAATACTTCATGTCCCTTTGGTTCTACTATCTTTTTTAATGATGCGTATATCATTTCATTTTTTGCCGCTTGGCTATTTTCATTTATTAAAGCAATTTTCATTTTTGTTTTCCTCCTAATTATTAGTTTTTCTTTTACTGTTATTTTATTATTTTAATTATTATTGTGGTTGTTTTCCAATGTAAGCTAAAATTCCACCATCTACATATAAAATATGTCCATTAACAAAATCTGATGCATCCGATGCTAAGAATACAGCTGGTCCTGCTAAATCTTCTGGTTTTCCCCAACGTGCAGCTGGAGTCTTTGCTATTATAAATTCGTTAAATGGATGTCCTGGTGTTCTAATTGGTGCAGTTTGAGGTGTTTCTATATATCCAGGTCCAAGTCCGTTACATTGGATATTATATTCACCATATTCAGATGCAATATTTTTTGTTAGCATCTTAAGTCCACCTTTAGCAGCTGCATAAGCTGAAACAGTTTCTCTTCCAAGTTCACTCATCATAGAACATATATTTATTATTTTTCCATGTCCTTTTTTAATCATTCCAGGTATTACAGCTTTAGCTACTATAAATGGTGCAGTTAAATCTACATCTATAACTTGTCTGAATTCTTCTGCTTTCATTTCAAGCATTGGAATACGCTTAATTATTCCTGCATTATTTACTAGAATATCAATTACTCCAACTTCTTTTTCTATTGTTTCAACTAATTCCATTACCTTTGGTTCATTTGTAACATCACATACATATCCAAAAGCTTTTATTCCTAATTCTTCGTATGATTTTAATCCCTTATCAACCAATTCTTGATTAATATCATTAAATACTATTGTTGCTCCTGCTTGTGCATAAGATTTTGCAAGTGCAAATCCAATACCATATGCTGCCCCTGTTACTAATGCTATCTTACCTTCTAATGAAAAATTCTTATTTATATTCATGAAATATTCCTCCTTGAATTCATAATACTTATTTGATAATTTCATTATACTATTATATTTTCACTATTTCTTGTGATATATTCATCAAAATGTTGCAAATATTGAAGTAATAAGTATAATAAATATTAATAAGTCATTATTTAATGAGGTGATTTTAATGAAAGAACTTACATCTTGTAAGAAATCTATTAATAATTGTATAGAAAACAAATATTTTTCAATTGCACATCTACATAGTGAAGAAGAAACTATGGCAATTCATATACATGATTGTTATGAAGTTTATTATTCTATTTCTGGTGGAAAACAATTTTTAATTGATAATAAACTTTACGATATTAATCCAGGAGACTTATTTGTTATAAATCAGTTTGAAAGTCACTATGTTTCTCAAATAAGTAAAATGATTCATGAGAGAATAGTAATTTCTATCCATCCTGACTTTTTAAAATCTATCTCTACTACTAAAACAGATTTAAGCTATTGTTTTACACATCGTGATGAAAATTTTAGCCATAAACTTGAATTTGATAAAGAACAGCAAAATAGATTTATGTATTTTATAAATAAAATTGCAAGCTGTGAAGGTTTTGGTTCTGATATGATTGAGTATTCAAGTTTTATAGAACTTATGACTAATTTAACTAAAGCATTTGTAGATAATAAGGACTCATTGTTATCCTGTTATAAGTATAACAATAAAATTCAAGAAATAATTGGCTATATCAATGACCATGTTATAGAAAACATTACCATTACACATTTGGCAGAACACTTTTTTTTAAGTGAATCATATATTTGTAGAATTTTTAAATTGGCTACTGGCACCACTATAAATAAATATATTACTGCAAGAAGAATATCTATAGCTAAATCTCTGCTTTCAAATGGTTCAAGTATTAGTGATGTATATATTGAATGTGGATTTAATGATTATAGCAACTTTTTAAAGTCATTTAAAAAAGCTGTTGGCGTTTCTCCTAAAAAATATTCTACTTTTAGTATGAATTAGATTTAACAAAAAAAGAAAAAGCATCTACTTAAGATAACGGGTTCCACTTTGAAGCTCTTTTTATAAAATATCATTCATTTTCGCATTAATAAAACTCTATGATTTCATCATAGAGTTTTTGGTGGCATAGCTTTGTTTAAATGTACTTCTCCCATATTTTTTCTAATTTTATCATCAATAATCGCACTGTTAATAAATTTATTAACAGTGTGATTCCTTGTGCGATTATTTTAGTAATTTACCACATAGTAAGGAACAAAAATTATAACCTGAGAAGTTATAGCACGGACTTGTAAATAAGCTTACCTAAGATATGTAACATTTATAAGTTAAGGCACATACATCTTATTCTGACACAAAGTTAAAGAAGTTCAAACCAGGGAACAATTTATATATAATTATGCTAAATACTTGAAATTAATATTGATATTTGGTAAATAAGTATAGTATAATTAGTAAACTATTGTAAGATTAAATAAAATATTAATTTATATAACTTTTAGAGAGGTGGAAATTGATATGCAAACATCGGAAATAATACTTATTGCTCTTGTTGCTTTTATAGTTATAAGTCTAATTTGCCAATACATTTGCCAATACCTCGTCACTACAAACAAAATAAAGGTAAGTAAAATTTCAAAGATATTTTATAGCGATGATGAAAGTTTCATTAAATCTTGGGGAAAAACACAAGAAAGAGGTTTGATAAAGTATATCATTATTAATATTATTTCTTATACTGTTATAACGGGTATATTGGGAATAGTTATTATATTGTGCCAACGCAACGGGTATGGATATGAACTAAGTCAACTGGAATTACTTGATTATTTGTTAATGGGTGTTGTATTAGGTGCATACAATTCTTTTGGTTGGGTTATAAGCAAGAATAGGTACAACCGATTAAAAGAAGAAGAAAAAGTGAAAAGTGACAATATAAAAAAGGATACTATAAAATATAAAGCATAGTTCTAAATATACGTATTATGTGAATTAAGGTAAGATATTTGATTCCCCTTAGAAATTATTTTGTTTTAACAATATTTTTAAACATAGACTAATACTAAGTAAAAAACACAAGCGAAATGCGAGGCCACTGAAAAAGCTATGCTTTTTTAGTGTTTCAGATAAATAAAAAATAGGATTTTATTCAACTGTTTAAATCAGTTAAGTAGAATCCTATTTTTTACATTTAAAAAGAAAATATTTAATTTATAAAGGTTATTAGTTGCTATCTTATTGTTATTTCTCCTTCATTAAAGTTAGAATCCTTTTAATATTTACAGCAAATATTGTCATTGCTCCTTGTAATTCCATGCCAACTAGACCTGAAGATGATGCAACATCATATCCATGTCGGTGCTTAAGTTCACTGTTTTTAGCTTCAATTTTATATCGTTCTTTAGCTTTTTCCTTAAAGTATTCACTTTCTTGAAATTTAATTTGTTCCTCATGAGATAGTGATTTTATAGAAATGGAATATGTTTTTGCTTTTGATCCATCTTTATAGCATCCTTCTTTTATTGAGCATCTTTTACATTTATCTATATCAAAATAATATGTTTCAGTTTGATTTCTACCTACATTCTTTTTACCTTGCTTCGCTTTTCGAATGGCCATATGGCCGGCTTTGCAAACATACATCTCCGCATCTTTATTGAATTGGAATTTATCCTCATTTCTTCTGTTACCGTGTGTTACAGCCTTACTTAATTTAGATATTAATTTGATTTCTTTTTTGCTAGCATAATTTATATTTTCTTTCTCTGAATAAGCAGCATCACCAATAATATTTTCTACTTGAATTCCAGCTTGTTTACTATTCTCAACTAAATTTTGTAATTGCTTTCCGTCATGTTTTTCACCAGTAGTTACTGTAGCTGCAGTAATGATTCTTTCTTCAGTCATAGCAATATGAGTTTTATATCCAAAGAATGATGTATCAGCAGTTTTAGGTCCTACTTTCGCATCTACATCTTTAGAAAGATTAAGTTGCTCTATATCATCTTGTACTAGTTCTTTTAACATATTAATTTTTTCTTTTACATTTGGGTAACTAGAAATAATTTCATCTTCCAAAATAACGCTAATTAGTTTCTCACAGTAGTTTATTTCATCTTCCAAAATTCCATTATTGATCTTTGGAGGAAATTTGCTTTTCATTGTCTCATCTACTGCATAAACGGATTTTCGTAGTCTTTTAGAGTACTCTAAAAGAATTTCTCTAGGAGACTTTTGGTTATACCTTGCTTGTGTATGAGTTGAATCTACTATAATTGATTTACTTTTTATAATCTGTTTGTCTAAAGCTATTTCAACTGTTTTATTTATAAGCAAGTCTAAAAGATTAGAATCTTTCAAACGTAATTTTCTAAATTTAGTTAATGAACTAGGATTTATTACAGCTTCTTCGGGAGCCATACCTAAAAAATACTTAAATGACATATCATATTTTGATCTTTCTACAACATCCACATCTGAAACATCAAAAATAGTTTTTAATAATAAGTATTTAAACATTTTTATAGGATCAATTGCTCCGCGTCCGTTATTGGTACAATAAACGTTAATTAATTCCTCATAAATAAAAGAAAAGTCAACAAGTTCATTGATTTTTCTTAGCATGTTATCTTTAGGAACGATAATATCATATAACTCTGTATAAGGACTTAAAATCATAGCTGCTTGCTTTAACATTTATTTACCACCTTGCTTAGTCTTAATAAATAAATTATATAACAAAAAAAGCATATTCCCAATACTAAACGTATTGGAATTATACTTTTTAATTCTTAAAATAGAGTGAGGGCACTTTTTCAGTGGCCTCCGAAATGCCCTGTGTTTTTTTTGCTTAAATAGTAGATTAGTTACACCCATATATTAGTGGGATTCCGTAAGCTAATATCAATGATATATCAATAAAAGAACTTCAAAACGGAACCCGTTATACTTAAGAGATGCTTTTTAAACCCTTATGTTTCCTATAAATTATTATCTACAGTTGGATGCGGAAGCCACTGAAAATTTACACCATTCAAACCCACATTGTTCTGTTGAGATTTTATTGAAAAAGTGACTTTTCCAGTGCCCTCTTAAATATGCTATGCTAGTCTACTTATTTATCTACATCTTAATTTGAAATTAAAAGTTCTGTAGACTTAAATTTATTTTTTTCTTTAAGAACAAATTTTTTCTTATCAACAGTGAACTGTTAATTTATACATTCTAGATTCATACGGTCTAAGATCTATAGTTCCTATTGGTTCATTTACATCTGCATCATAATTTGAAATCAAAAGTTCTTTAGTCTTAAACTCAATTTGTTCTTTAAGAGCAAACTTCGCCTTATTTTCTGTAAAATTACATACAACTAATAATTTTTCATTTTCTAAAGTTCTTGTATAAGCAAATATTTCTTTATTTTCTTCTAAAATCAGTTTATATTCTCCATGCACAACTACTGGATTTGCTTTTCTAATTTTAATTAATTTTTTATAGTAGTTAAATATAGAATTTTCATCATTTAATTGTGACTCAGCATTTATTTCTTTATAATTAGGATTCACCTTTATCCATGGTTCTGCACTTGTAAATCCTGCATTTTCACTTTCATTCCATTGCATTGGTGTACGTGCATTATCTCTTCCTTTTGAGTAAATAGACTCCATTATTTCTTCATGAGTATATCCTTTTTCTTTTCTCTCTTTATACATATTAAGACTTTCTATATCTTTATAATCATCAAGACTTTCAAATCTTACATTAGTCATACCAAGTTCTTCACCTTGATATATATAAGGTGTCCCCTTCATTCCATGTAATAATGTAGCAAGCATTTTTGCACTTTCTACTCTATATTCTTTATCATTTCCCCATCTTGAAACTATTCTTGGTAAATCATGATTATTCCAAAATAAACTGTTCCAACCTGTTCCTTCTAATCCTGTTTGCCATCTTGATAATGCTTTCTTTAAGTCTAATAATTCTAAAGGTTTTAAATCCCATTTTTCTTTACCTGGTTGTTGATCTAATAAAATGTGCTCGAATTGAAATATCATACTAAGTTCACTATCATCTGGATTAGAATATTGTTTAGCTATTTCTATAGTAGATCCCCAAGTTTCTCCAACAGTTAATAAATCTTTACCACCAAAAGTCTTCTTGTTCATTTCTTTAATATATTCATGAAGTTTTGGTCCATTTGACATAATTTTTTCATCAGGAATCTTGCCTATAAGTTCTATAACATCCATTCTGAATCCACCAATACCTTTATCAATCCAAAAATTCATCATATCATAAACTCTACTACGTACTTCTTCATTTTCCCAGTTTAAATCTGGTTGTTTTTTACTAAATAAGTGCAGATAATATTGTCCACTTTCTTCATCATACTCCCATGCACTACCACTAAATGCTGAAGTTAAATCATTAGGTTCTCTACCATTTACTGGATCTCTCCATACATAATAGTCCCTATATTGATTTTCCTTTGATTTCTTTGCTTCAATAAACCATTTATGTTCGTCAGAAGTATGATTAACAACTAAATCCATAAGGATTTTTATACCTCTTTTATTACCTTCTTTAAGTAGCTCCTCCATATCTTCCATTGTCCCAAAGTCGTCCATTATATCTTCATAATCACTTATATCATATCCATTATCATCATTAGGTGATTTATATACTGGTGATAACCAAATAACATCAATTCCTAGTTCCTTTAAATAATCCAACTTTTCTGTAATACCTTTTATATCTCCAATTCCATCTCCATTTGAGTCATTGAAGCTCCTTGGATATACTTGATAAACTACACTTTCTTTCCACCATGTCTTTTTCATAATTTATTCTCCTCATTTATTATTAATTTTTTCAAACTTAAATACGTCTATGGATTTATTTAAAATGTTCATCATTACTCTTATGAATACTAGCCTCTAATACACTAAGCTTATAATGTATATTTTTCGTAAAACAAATAATTATTGTTATTTATTTTCATGTGCCTTATTAAACTACAAGAATAATTACTTGATATCCTTGTAGTATTATTTTGTCCTTTTCATGTTTTACTTCATCACAATTATTAAGTAATACTTTACTATATAGTTTAGGTAATTCAATTGTTTGCTCTTCTTTTTGATAATTTGCTAGTAACATTAATTTTTTAGATGATCCTTCTCTATAAAAAGCAAATAAATTATCATAGTTTTCTAATACAGATTCAAATGTGCCATATACAACTGCATCTTTAAATTCTTCTGATTTTCTTAAATTTATAAGTTTCTTATAAAAGTTAAATACAGAATCTTCATTCTCAACTTGTGATGCGGCATTAATTTCTTTATAATTTTTATTAACTTTAATCCAAGGCGTTCCTGTTGTAAAACCTGCATTTTCAATATCATCCCATTGAAATGGTGTTCTAGCATTATCTCTGCTATAATTATTTACAATTTCTAATGCTTCTTCTTTACTACATCCTTCTTTGATTGCTACATTATATTGATCTATTGTTGCAATATCATCAAATTCTTCTACAGAATTGATTTTGGTATTTGTCATACCAAGTTCTTGTCCTTGATAAATAAATGGTATGCCTCTAAGCATAAGAGATATAGCTGCAAGCATTTTCTTACTTTTATCATTTAGATCTTCCTTTGGAATATAATTACTTACCCCTCTTGGTTCATCATGATTTTCAATAATATTAGCTTTAAAACCTACGTCCGCTGTTTTTATTTGGCTATCAAAAATAGATGTTCTTAATTCATTTGGTGTAAAAGTTCTATTATCGTACCAGCCCTTTTCACTCTTACCTAACATCTCCATTTCAAAATCAAACATAGTAGAGAAATAGCCGTCTTTACCAATAAATTTATACAGTTCTCCTTCTTTCTCATTAAATACTTCTCCAACTGTAAAGGCACCAAACTTTTCAAAAGTTTCTTCTTTTAGTTCTTTTAACATATCTAAAACGCCTTCTGCTGATTCTAACATTCTATCTATACTACAAAGTCCATCTTCCCTATCAGCTGGAAAATCCTGAAATCTCAAGTCTTTTTTTATATTAATAATAGCATCTATTCTAAAACCTGCTAGTCCTTTTTCAAGCCACCAATTAATCATTTTATATATTTCATTTTTTAATTTTGGATTTTCCCAATTTAAATCTGGTTGTTCTTTTGCAAATACATGAAGATAATACTTATTTGTATTAGGTACCTTTTCCCATACACTTCCTCCAAAGTAAGACCTCCAATTACAAGGCGGTTTATTTCCTTTGCCTTCACGGAAATAAAAATAATCTGCATATTCTCCCTCTGGATCTTCTAATGCTTTTTTAAACCACTCATGTTTATCAGAACAATGATTAACAACTAAATCCATTAATATATACATATTTCTTGCTTTAGCTTCTCTTAGTAACTCGTCCATATCTTCCATAGTACCAAATTGGGAATCAATATTATAATAATCAGAAATGTCATAACCTTGATCTACCATTGGAGAACAATAAATTGGTGAAAGCCAAATTATATCTACTCCTAATTTTTTCAGATAATCAAGTTTACTTATAATTCCTCTTAAATCACCGATTCCATCTCCATTAGAATCACAAAAACTTTTTGGATATATTTGATAGGCTACTTTATCATGCCACCATTTTTTCATAATATAAAACCTCCTAAATTTATTACATGTCTTCTTTTAATTTGAAGTTATTAACTTGTTCAATAAGATTATTAGAATTATGTGCAAGCAATTGTGCAGTATTAGCTAAACTTTCAGCAGATACTGTAACTTCTTGTGTTGAAGCAGCTATTTCCTCAGATGAAGCTGAGTTTTCTTCTGCTATACTAGCTGTAGAATGTATTGTTTCAACAATTTGATCTTTCTTATTATTTATCTCTTCAACAGTAGAATTTATTTCTTCAATTTGTGGAAGAATATCATTAATAGCATTAATAATTCCTTTGAAATCATTAACTGAATTTTCTATAACATATATTTGTTGTTTTAAATCTTTATTAACGCCATTTGTAGTGTTTACTACGGTGTTTGTTTCTTTAGAAATGTCTTGAATCAACCTATTGATATCATTGGATGAGCTCTTTGATTGTTCTGCTAATTTTCTAATTTCCTCGGCTACCACTGCAAATCCTCTACCTGATTCACCTGCTCTAGCTGCTTCAATTGACGCATTTAATGACAATAAATTAGTTTCTTCTGCAATACTGTTTATAACCTCTGTTATTTTATTAATTTCTGAAATTTTTAAACCTAGTCCTTGAATTTTTCCACTAACATTATCAAAAGAGTTACTAATGGTATTTATTGTTTCCATAAGAGTAAACAATTGAATATTACTACTTTGTGCCATATTATTAACTGATTTAGTATTTTCATCAACATCTTTAATTGATGTAAAAATGTTTACAATTTCATCACCCAATTTAGAAAAGGTATCATTTATCACTATTAATTCATTTGATTGAACTGAAGCACCATCGGCTATACCATGTATGGCAATAGCAACTTCCTGCATTGTACAATCCATTTCCTTTGATACAAATTCCAGTGATTTAGACTTTTCTAAAGTTAATATACTACCTTCCTTAATTACTTTTAGAATATTAGCAATTGAGCTTATAGTAGCTGCTAGTTCTTTTTTCATTATTCCTATTTCAGACTTTTTATCTGTTTCAATATCAACGGTAAAGTCTCCCATAGCCAAAGTATCTAAAATCCTATTAAATGAACGAATAGATTTCTTTAATAGTTTAATAACCACAACTGCAATTAAGAATATTAATATAACTGAAGTAATAAAAAACACTATGAAACTAATAATACCGTTTTTATATGTTTTATTGGCTTGATTAAATAATTGTTCTGCATCAGCTTTATTCTGAGTAACCCCTACAAAAACTCCATTTGAAAATTTATACTGATTTGTTTCAAAATTTGCTTTATATGCATTTTTTGTTTTATTTTCAGTAGCAGCATTATTTTGAATTTTAGCTATATCATTACAGCTATTTTTTAAGCCAACAAAAAGTTCATCTATTTTAGTATCATCACCTGTAAACGCCAGTGACTTATATTCAGCTAAATCCATAGAAATACCATCAATTTCTGTATTAATATTATTTCTATTTGAGTTACTTGGATACTCTATTTGATTTGGAATGTTATTCCTCAAAACATTTAGGTGTACATTAATAGAGCTTAATAACATTTGTCTTTGAAGACAACTTGTATACATTAGATTAACATTGTTGTGAGTCGCATTAATCGTAACAAAAGATGATATTCCAATAGCAAAAGTAGTTAAAAGTGAAATAGTACATATAATAATAAAACTTCTAATTATAGTTATGTTTTTAAATGATAATTTTGGAAAAATACTCTTTGAATATTTACTTTTGAAATCTTCGGTGTTTTTCTTGGTAATTCTTTGTTCTTTAAATTTTTTATCCATAGAAACATCTCCCTCTAATAACTGTCCTTCTATTTTAAATAAACTAAGTTTAACAGTTGTTCCTCCAATATCTACACCAAATATATATTCTTTCATTTCTACAACTCCGCATAAGTGCTATTCTTACTTTAAACTTACATAGAATTTAGGCATATTTTAAAAAATAACAAGTCAGTATGCTACTAATCTTAAGACAAAATATACATGGCATTTTTGACTTGTTATTTTCTTTCATATGCCTAACTACTAATTATTGATTATTTCATTTTATAGTTTAATATCCTTATTTTGCAGGATTAGAAATAATAGCTTTTCCATCTACAACTTTCACAGCTTCTCCATTTATAATTAAGATCTTTCCATTTAAATTATGAAGAATAAATTCTATATTTTCATATTTATCATCATATTCATGATCTATTACCTTAAATTTTATTTCAACTTTTTCATTGTTTATTACTTTTATTTTGTAATTATTAAATTCTCCTACTTGATATTTAAAGCTTTCTCCATCATCAATATAGTGGTGATATTTTGTTTCTGTATTTTCATTACATAAGTAGACTTCTACTGTTAATTTATCAGCTTGTTTTTCACCAATGTAGTTTTGCTCTTTTCCTATTGGAATTACAGCCCCACCTTTAATAAATATTGGACAAGTATCTAATGGTGTTTCTTTTATTACATATTGTCCACCTTTATATTCTTCTTTTGTCCAATAATCTATCCAAGTTTCACCTTCTGGAAGATAAACCATTCTTCCTTTTACTCCTTGTTCAACAACTGGTGCAACTAGGATATTATCTCCACAAAGGAATTCATTATTAATTTCATAAGTATTCTTATCATTTTGATAGTTAAATAGTAATGGTCTTATAATTGGAGCTCCAGACTTACTACAATTCCACATAGTATCATATATATAAGGAAGTAATTTATAACGTAATTTTATATACTTTCTATTAATTTCTTCTGTATTTTCATCAAAAGCCCAAGGTTCTTGATCTCTTGTTCCCATGGTTGAATGATTTCTAAATAGTGGAGTAAATGTTCCAACTTGAACCCATCTGCTTAACAATTCTGCACTACAGTCATGCCCAAAGCCACCTACATCAGTTCCACAAAAGGCCATTCCACTAAGTCCAAGATTCATGAGCATTGGAATTGACATCCTTAAATGTTCCCATGTACTTTGATTATCCCCAGTCCATACAGTTGAATATTTTTGAGTTCCCGAATAACATGCTCTAGTCACTATAAATGGTCTCTTTCCAGTTTCTTTCTTTAAGCCTTCATATGTAGCTTTAGCCATCATATGTCCAAAAACATTATGAATTTCTTTATGAGTAACAGGAATTCCATCATTATCAAACATAACATCATCTGGAAGTGGTCCTCTAAAGCTTGCTGGCTCATTCATATCATTCCAAATACCACTTACACCAGTATCCGTCATAATTTTTTGGTTTCCTGCCCACCATTTTCTAACCTTTGAATTTAAGAAATCAGGATAAACAGAATCACCTGGCCAAACTTCATTTACATATGTTATACCTTCCTTATCTGTTGCAAAATATCCATTTTTAAGACCTTCATCATAAATCTTATATCCTTTATCAACCTTAACACCTGGATCTATTATAGTTACCACTTTAAATCCCATACTATTTAGCTTTTTAATCATTGCCTCGGGATTTTCAAATCTCTCGTTATTCCAAGTAAATACTCTATAACCATCCATATAGTCTATATCTAAGTATAATGTATCACAAGGTATTCCCTTTTCTCTAAAGCTATTTGCAATTTCCATAAGCCTTTCTTCATTATCATATGACCATCTACATTGTTGATATCCAAGAGTCCACATTTGAGGTAGTGGCATATTCCCAGTAATTTTAGTATATCCTTCAACCACATTCTTAACTGACGGTCCATAAATAAAGTAATAATCTAAATTACCGGAAGCTGCAGCAAAATAGTAATATTTAGAATTATCTCTTCCCATATCAAAATGAGTTTCAAAATGATTATCAAAAAATATGCCAAAAGCATTTTCTTTATTTAGTGTAATTAAAAATGGAATTGACTTATAAAGTCTATCAAAAGTTTCTCCATGAGGCTTCGGATCATCTGTATTCCAATTTACATAGTGATATCCCTTTTTATTTAAGTGACCACTCTTTTCTCCAAGTCCATAAAAGTACATATCATCTTCCATTTGTTTTGATACATATACCTTGAGGTCTGAATCCACATTAAGATTATGACCTTCTGCCTCTGCAAGCTGATAATCTCCAGTTCTTCTTATAAATGGATCTTTTTCTCCTCTATAATCTGCACATAATAATGTTCCTTCTTTATCATAAATATCAACTTTAAATTCATCATAGATCTTAACCTTTAATTTTTCTGTGGAAATTTGAATTCCGTTTTCTATATTTTCAACATCAAAGTCATAATGGCTATCTTTTAGAAATTCAACTGCTTTTGAATTTCTTTCTTCTCTAAATAAAGGAGCAAAAAAATTAATAATATAAGAATTTACTATTTTCACAAATACTTTTTTTTGTTCAAACTTAACATTAATTGCATTTTCCTCAACTTCATAACTTAATAACTTTCCAAAGATATGTTTTTCTTGTTTACATTTGTCCATAACTATTTCCTCCATTATTCCAACACTTTTTGATTTGCACTCCCGTTATAAGTCTCATAGACTTTATCAAATCCCATTTCTTCATAAAACAAAACTTTTTTTCAATATTATCTGCTGGAATGCCTATATTTTGTACTCCTGTACAACATGCTTTAAAATTCATTATTCTCATCCACCTTTACTTTTTGAGCTAAAAGCAAACATCCTGTAATTCCAGTATTATCTCCAAGAAATGTTGGTACAATATATACATCTAAATTGATTATTTAAACATAGTTTTTCATTAATTATTCTAGCTCTTTTCTAATAGGCGGAAATATATGCTATTTAATTGCTCCGTCTACCATACCGTTAATAATCTGTTTTTGCGCAAACAAGAACAAAATAACAATTGGTATCATCGCAAGAAATGCTGCCGAAAGAATTAAATCCCACTGTTTTACATAAGAACCCACGAAAGCACTTACTGCTACCGGAAGAGTCTTAATCTTACCGTTTAGACCTAACATCAACGATGGTAAAAGATAATCATTCCAAATCCAAATACCATTTAAAATCAAAATAGTCATTTGCACTGGCTTTAACAGTGGAAGGATAATACGAAAAAAAGTACCTTCAGGACTACAACCATCAATCCATGCCGCCTCTTCCAATTCACGAGGAATACATTTTATAAATCCATGAAGGATAAATACTGACATAGAACCACCAAATCCGAGATATGCAAATATGATTCCTTGATAACTTTGTAACATTGGTATTCCAAAAAAATCAGATATACTCCTAAACGTAGAAAGCAAAGGAAGCATAACTACTTGGAAAGGAATAACCATTGCAGCTACAAGACTCATAAAAATAACAGCAGACCATTTAGTCTTATTACGACAAAGTACCCATGCTGCCATTGCAGAAACTACAGACACTAGCACCAGGGAAACTGTAGTAATAAATAAAGAACTTAGAAAAGAATTAAAGTAATTAAAACTATCGGTATTTACAACCTTTTTGAAGTTCTCCAGCATCTGTCCCCAGTGAGATGGAACTCCAATCGGATTGATTACGATATCTGCACTTGTCTTGGCTGAGTTAATTATTACCAAACCAAAAGGTAAAAGAATTACTAATGCCAAAATAATACCAATAATATCTGCAATCAAAGTCCTTGTTTTTTCTACTTTCATTATACCTCTACCTCCTTCTTCTTACTGATGTATACTTGGGTTAATGATATAATTGACAGAATAATAAAGAATATAACCGCCTTTGTCTGACCCATTGCATACTGATTTTTACCAATTGCAGTATTATAAATATTCAAAGCTAAAAATTCCGTTGACTGTACAGCTTTACCAGCTAAAATTCTACTAGGAGCACCATTAGTAATTGACAAGTTTAAGTCAAATTGCTTAAAAGAATTAACTAGCGTTAAAAAGATACATACTGTAAAGGTATTGGCAATCATTGGAACCTTAATTTTAAATAAAGTCACTAGTGGATTTGCACCATCTACATTAGCTGCCTCCATAATATCCTTTGGAACATTCTGCAATCCTGTAACATAAATCATCATAATATATCCTGCATACTGCCAAGTGCTAACCATCAAAATTGCAATTAATGCCATATTCGGATTAGTAAGCATAGATGGACTACCACTTATGATAATTGTGAATACTTTGTTAAAAATAAACTGCCACACATAACCAAGCACAATACCACCAATCAAATTTGGGATAAAGAAAGCCGCACGATACAAATTCTTTCCTTTTACCTTAGATGTACAGAGTAATGCCAAAGCAAATGCCACTACATTAACAGAAATCATATTAATAACTGTGAAAATAAAGGTGACTACAAAAGAATATACATAATCCTGAGACTTAAACATAGTAATATAATTACTCAATCCAACAAATTCTGTAAATTTAATTCCATTCCAGTTCGTAAAAGAATAAAAGATACCACATACAAACGGTATTAGCACAGTAATTAGAAATGTAAACAACAATGGAAATAGAAATAAAATATTAATCACCATACGATGTTTCTTAGTAGGAAAACTATAAACACCAAAAATCTCTAGTAAAGCACCTACTATTAATATATTTCCACGCATTGTGTTTTGGCTACCTGCAAAATCCAGATAGAGTGCGAAAGCCATAGACACAATACCCATCACTATTCCTACAATAGAAAGCGTCCGCTTCATATTTACATTCACGCCTTTTCCCCCTTTTAAATGTTTTGCCAATATAATTAATCTCTGCTATATAAACAATTTAATTGTGAATATATGCTACTTTTTTAAAAGTAGCATATATAAATTACAGGTTTCAATAATTATTTTGCTACATAATCAGCAACTGCTGTTTTCATCATATCTGTAAAACCTTGTTTGTCTAATTGTTTTTTTGCATATAATTCAAAAACAGATCCGGTAGCATTCATAGCAATACCTTCCTTCATATGTGCCCAATCCCAAGCATAGGTTTTACCTTCATTAATATAATTAGACACACTTAGTGCTAAAGGTGCTGTAGGCTTAATTGTACTTGATTTATATGGTGAAACCATAGCACAATCTTTAATTAGGCAGTTTTGTCCCTCTTCTGTGGAAACAAAAGCCTTAAGAAATTCTTTACATGCATCACTTTTCTTACTTTCGCTGTAAATTCCCCAATAAGCTGGCGCATCTGCTAAAATGCCTGGTGTATCTTTTGTTGAAAATGCAGGTGGCGCCATACCAACATCAAATTTCACATTATAAGTTGGTAAAGAAGGATCAATCCAGTTTCCTTGAGTAATAAAAGCTGTTTTTCCTTGTGCAAATAATGCCAGTTGATCATCATAAGTACCAGATATCAAAACGTTTGGATCTGCATTATCAAACAACAGTTTTACATAATCAGCAAATTCTCCTAAACGTGCATCATCCAATTTCCCTTTATTTAACATATTAATATATGTTTTATCAGTTCGTGCTAAACCTTCTGATAAATACGCACCAAACATATGGTTTCCAGTTGACCAGTTCATTTGACCTGATTCTGCTGCCACAGAAGCAACTGCTTGAATTCCAAGTTCAGATTTCATACTATCAATTTTTTTGAATGCCTCTTTGTAAGCGTTTATATTAGTTAGGCTCTTTGGATCCACGCCTGCTTTCTTTAAAATATCAGCATTGTATACAACACCAATTCCCTCAATAGCAAACGGAAAACCGTAAACCTTATCATTTTCGCCCTTAAAAGCAAAATCTGTATCCTTAACCCATGACTGATCACTTAAATCTGTTAAATAATCTTTAAATGAACTGTAAGAATCTGGTCCAAATGCATAGATATCTGGCATATTACCTGCTGCTAGATAATTTTTAAGTTGTCCATTAACATCAACACCGCCCCCAATAGATTCAATGTCCACTTGTTGACCTGTTTTTTCTTGGTATTTCTTAGCAAATTCCTTTAGTTGTTTATCAATCTCAATTTTTGTGTTTACCATACGAATTGCTCCACTATTACTTGTTGATGTTTTAGAGTCAGAACTATTTTGACTTGGGCTGCTTCCACAACCTGTCAAAGAACCAATTATCATGGTACTTGCTAACAATGTTGCTAATAATTTTTTTCTCATATTTTTCCCCCCATATATTATTATTTTATTTTTACCTTATGCGCATAAGGTCATTTTACAAGATTATCATATCACAATGTTCTCATATATACAAGTACTTTTGCGCGTAAGTTTAAAATTCACTTTTACTTCAATTATTTTTTACATTTACTTTAACATAATAAATTACATGTACTTTATATAAAAAGCCAGGATAAACTTTTATGCGTTTATCCTGACTTTCTATCTTATTCACTTACGTTTAAATTTTTAACTGTGTTACGAATTACCAGCCTAGTAGGCAACATTACCATTCTGTTTTCTGGTTCTTTCCCTTGAATCATCGCTACTAAATATTCTATAGCAACTTCTCCCTTTCGACTGATATCTTGATGAACTGTTGTTAATGATGGTCTGCATATTTCTCCATAAAAAATATTATCAAAACCTACAATAGAAAATTCATCAGGTATCTTTTTTCCTCTGTCAGTCATATAATTCATAACCTTTACTGCATAATAATCAGACATGCAAAAAAATGCTGTGTAGTTTTCAGATAATTTATAAATTTCCTGCAAACTAGCATCAAAATTTCCTTCTATTTGCTTTATAATAATAACATCTTCTTTATTGAAATTGATACCATATTCTTTTAAGGCCTTTTTATAACCAATAAGTCTTTGATAACATAGTCCCACACAGTTATCTGTAAAAAAACCAATTTTTTTGTGTCCACATTCAATTAAATACTTCGTCATCTCATAAGCACCCTGAGTATCTTCCAACCCCACATTTACAAAGTCTGTAATTCCGTCATAAAAGTAACTATCAATAAAAACCATCGGCTTTTTGTATTTTTTCTTAATTTTCTTACAGTCATCTTCATCTACACCAAGAAAAACCAATCCATCCACATTCCAAGTGGATACACATTTCAATATTTCCGAAATATCATCAGCTATATAAAGCATCATAAAATATCCACTAGCTCTGATGTGCTTTTCGATAGCTCCCAAAAGTTCGCTGTTAAATGGATCATTAATGACGTTCTCATATTCATCTTTTATTGATTTAATTGCCACTGCAATAATTTTCGAATTATTTGTTGCTAAATTCCTTGCATTAATGTTAGGAACATAATCATATTTCTCTAGTAACTCTTCAACTTTTTTTACAGTTTCTTTTGAAACTTCTTTGGTTTTCCCGTGAATAACATTGGAAACGGTAGTAGAACTAATTCCAAGAATATTAGACATTTCTTTTATTGTTATCATGATTTCATTCTCCTATATCTATTGAAATATATTATAACATGTGTATTTATTATTTATTCGTAGTTATTTTTAATTTTCATCAAAAAATTTCATCTAAACCTTAGGTCCCTCTTCTATTTCTAAATTAAACTGCTTACTTGTATAATCTAGCTATAGCATTTAAATACAATTAATTTTTATTATAGCATATCTCCTTTCTTCAAATACATTATGTCCTATAATTTTTATATCTCCATATATTTTTAGACATAAAAAAGACTAATATAAGAGTAATTCATTTGTCCTATCTTACTTCTTATATTAGTCTTATTTAATATGTTCTTTATTCTCATGAATAATTTATAATTTCACCAATGCTTGTCTATATTAGGACAATAATTCTTTTTAATTGCAGCTCTCATTTCTACAAAGCAACCACAAATCTTACACATACCATTAATTAAATTATCGCACTCTTTACATATATCCAGCCTTTTTTTATATTCCTCATCTTCTGTTTTGATGTACTCATCTAAGTGTTCAATGTAGTCCTGCAAATGTTTATATTCCTTTTCTTCAAATAACTCATCTAATAAACATCGTCTACAAAATCTTTGATTCATATTATTCTATAATGAAGTGAATTACACTACATTTAGGAATCTTAAAGTCGATTCCTTTATTTGTAATTGTGAATTCTTTAAATACTTTTGGTTTTACCACTTCTGGTTCATCAAAAGTATTGTAATCACCCATTTCACTTGTTAAAATAGTAGCTTTAACAGCTTTAATTTCTTTTTCTACGAATATTCCTTCAATCTCATAATCATCAGAAATAGATAAGTTATTTAAAGTAATATTGATTCTTCCGTCTGCATCTACAGAAGCTGATTCATGTAAATTAGGAACTTGATTTTCTTCTTCAACTCCAATATTTTCAGTATCTATATAACTTTCAATAAGAGTTGCATCTTGGTGATTTTTATACATATTAAACACATGATAAGTTGGAGTTAAAACCATCTTTTCTCCTTCTGTTAAAATAACAGACTGAAGTACATTTACTATTTGAGCAATATTAGCCATCTTAACTCTATCACAATTTTTATTAAATATATTTAAATTAATACCTGCTACTAATGCATCTCTCATAGTGTTTTGTTGATATAAGAATCCTGGGTTAGTTCCAACTTCAACATCAAACCATGTTCCCCATTCATCAACTATTAGTCCAACTTTCTTTTCTGGGTCATATTGATCCATAATAGCACCATGTCTATAAATTAATTCTTCCATTTTCAAAGTTTTCTTAAGAGTTAAATACCAATCCTTTTCTTCAAATCCAGTTGCTGCTCCTTTACCTAGCCAGAAATCCCCTGGAATTGTGTAATAATGAAGAGATAATCCATCCATAAAGTTTCCTGCGATCTTCATTACACCTTCTGTCCAATTATAATCGTCTACATTAGCTCCACAAGCAATTTTGTAAAGATTGTTTCCGTTATAATTTCTACAGAAAGTTTGATATCTTCTGTATTCATTTGCATAATGTTCTGGTGTCATATTACCGCCACAACCCCAGCTTTCATTACCAACTCCAAAATATTTTACTTTCCAAGCTTCTTCATGTCCATTTTTAGTTCTAAGGTCAGCCATTGGAGAAATACCTTCTAATGTTAAGTATTCAACCCATTCAGACATTTCTTGAACAGTTCCACTTCCTACATTACCATTAATATATGGTTCGCACTCAAGTTGTCTACATAATTCCATAAATTCATGAGTACCAAAACTATTGTCTTCTACAACTCCACCCCAGTGAGTATTTATCATCTTTTTACGATCTTTATTATCTCCAATTCCATCTTTCCAATGATATTCATCAGCAAAACATCCACCTGGCCAACGAAGTACTGGTATTTTCATTTCTTTTAAAGCTTCTACTACATCATTTCTCATACCATTTGTATTAGGAATCTTAGAATTTTCTCCTACATATATACCTTCATAAATACATCTTCCTAAATGTTCTGAAAAATGTCCATAAATTTCTTTATTAATTTTTCCTTTTTTATCGTGTACGTTTACAACTAACTTGCTCATAATATCCTCCCTTTATTTAAGTAAATACTTTACTATTTAAGTTTATATTCAATATTATTCATAATATAACATTATATTTTGCTCTAGTCAAACAGTTTATACAAATTTGTATAAACATACTATTCTCTATTTGTAATGTTATTTTTTTCTTTCGTTTAAACTTTACTAGGTATATAATTACTATTAAATATAAATTTATGCACAAACTAAATATTTTTGTTTAACACATAGGAGGAAGTTTAATGGATCGTACACTCACCCTAAAAGAGGGCCTTGAAAATAAATCTTTTAAAGAAAAACTTGATTATATATGGTATTACTACAAATTTCATATATTAGCTATCTTAATTTTGGTTTTCCTTGTAGTTTCATATATATCTACTCAAATAAATAGACAAGAGCCATATTGTAACATTACATATATTGGAAATTCAATTGATGTTGGAGAATTAGTTCCCGTAAAAGATAAACTTAATAATATCGTCTTAAATAATGATAAACATTCAGTTATTAATTTTGATTCCATATTTACCGATGGAGAATCAAGTGCTAAACTTGCTATGGATCAAAAATTACAGGCAAGTATTGCTGCTCAACAAATAGATATTGCACTTGTAAATAAGGACTTCTTTGAGAAAAATTTTCCTTATGATATGTTTTTAAATTTAGAATCTCTTAATGGATTTTCTACGCTTCCACTATCAAACCATGAATTAATAAAAAAGACTGATAGTAATAGCGGAACTTATGGCATATCAATTAAGAATTCATCTATTTTAAAAGATATCCATTTTGCTGATGATAATAATATTCTTGTAGTAATTTCTAATACTGAACATAATGATGCTGTAGTTAATGTATTAAAAACATTATTAGACTAATCATGTTTAATCACATTAAGGTACATTCAAAAAATAGTGGAGCGGTAGGTCTGTTAATTTACAAACATTATATTTTCTGCTATGATACATTTATTATTTAAACAGAAAGGAAAAATATATGCTACATTTTGAATCAATGGGAGATGCCAGTGAAATTTTCAAAGCGCTCAGTGCACCAATGCGTCTTAAAATAATGGAGATTCTATATGAAGATGGCGATAAGAATTTAAATGATTTAGCTAATATGGTTGGCTTAACTAATAGCGCCATCTCACTCCATATAAAGAAATTAGAAGAAGTCGGTTTAATCGAGATTCATACCATGTCGGGTAAACGTGGTTCTATGAAGATTTGTAAACCACTTCATGATATATTGGTAATTGACTTACTTCCTAAAAAACTAGATATTGCTTCATATCAAGATGAAATTAAAATAGGTTACTATTCTAACTGCCAAGTAACAGCTACTTGTGGTATTTCAACTAAAGATAAAATTATTGGGGAATTTGATGATCCTCGTTATTTTTTATTTCCAGAACATTTTGATGCTTCTGTTCTTTGGTTTACTACTGGATTTATAGAATACAATTTACCAAATCATTTAACTGCAGGACAAAAATTAACAGAACTTCAACTTTCTTTTGAGATTTCATCTGAAAGTCCTGGATTTAATGAAAACTATCCATCAGATATTCATTTTTCTATTAATTATATTCCTTTAGGTCTTTGGGTAAGTCCCGGTGATTTCGGTGCTAGACATGGAAGACTCACTCCTAATTGGTGGCCTAATATATGTAATCAATATGGAAGACTTAAAACTTTGACAATTAACAATAAAGGTACTTTTATTGATGGTGGATATGAAATTTCTAAAGTTACAATTAATGATCTTGACTTAGACTATACTAGTACTATTTCTTTTCGCTTTTCTGTTCCTAAAGATACAAAAAATGTTGGTGGTTTTACATTGTTTGGAGAAGGATTTGGAGATTATAATCAATCTATTAAAATGCAAACCTTCTATGAAATGCACGAATCTTAATTATTAATATAATCATATTAGGAACAATCAAAAAAATAACAAGTCTATAATTTTTTTGCCCTTATTTATATGAAATAAATAAGGGCAAAATATATATATAATTATATTTTACTAATTCTTGATACCTAATCTATAGAATAACATATTTATTTAGAGCTTCTGCCACACCATCTTCATCATTTGTTAAAGTTACATCATTTGCATGCTTCTTTACATCTTCTGGGGCATTGCCCATGGCTATTCCAAGTCCTGCATATTCTAGCATGTCCATATCATTATAATTATCACCCATGGCTATTATTTCTGATTTATCTACATTAAATTTCTTTTGCAAAATATTAATTGCGGATGTTTTCGATGCATTAGTTGGCATAATTTCTAAGTATGTTGGTTTTGATGGATATATATTTAAATCACTAGCTTTAATATTTTCTTTTAAGAAATTTATTTTATCCGGATCAGACATACATAAAATCTTATTTGGTCCTGTACCTTCCTTTTTCCATAGTTCTATCAACTCATTAAAAGCTGTAATTTCAGGGATAATATTTGTTATTTCACTTTCTTGCTTAGCCCAATAATCCATTTCTTCTATATACCATTCATCATCTTTGTATAAGCTAATGTGTATATTATTCTCATTAACTATTTTATATATTTCTTCAAGATTAATAACATCTATAAATTCTTTAGATAACATATTATTATCCTTATCTAATATTAAAGCTCCGCTATAGCAAATAATTGGTTGTTCTATTCCAAGCTCTTTTTGCAAGAATCTTATGCCTTTGGGCATTCTAGCTGAAACCAATATTACAGGTATATTCTTTTCATTTGCAACTACACTAATTGTGTTTTTCACTTTTTCTGAAATTTTGTGGTTTGAATTTAATAAAGTTCCATCAATATCTAGACATATCATTTTAAAATTATTCATAAGCTCATCCCCTTAAATCATTTAATATCTGTCTTTTTTTAACTCAAAAGCCTTTACGTTTTTTTATATATAATTAATACATCACTTATTTTTATAAAATACATAATGCTTACTAATACTTATTACTTCTTATTAACTATGCATTATTATAAGTAATAATTAATTTAATATCATATGACTCTATAATATCTACAAAAACAGAAGGTGGCATTTTATCAGTAATAATAATATCTATTTGATTCCAATTTACACCTCTGTAATAACTTAAACATTTAAATTTCTCATATTCAGCAAGTACAATTACTATATCAGATCTTTTCACAGCTGCTTGTTTAATTAAAGCATCTTCTTCATCAACATAATAAATACCATCTTCTGTTATGGATGCTGCTCCGAGTATTGCTGTATCGAACCTTATTCCTTCAAAATAATTTACACAATCTCCTTTATAAAAAAATCTATTTTTATGATTAAGAGATCCTCCAATAGAATTTACATTAATATTTTCTTTTTCAGAAAGTATTTCAATATTATCTAGAGAATGTGTAAATACCCAAATTGATTTATCCACTTCTTGTGCTAAAAAACTTACTATTGTAGAAACATCAAAAAAATAGTGTTTACCTTCTTCAATAAATTCTAATGCTTTTTTTGAAATACTTTTTTTCTCTTCTGAATAAGCTTCAATTCTTTCTCTATATTCTTTAATCGCATTTTTCAAAACTGGTAAGCTAATTCCTCCGTGAGTCCGAATTGCAGTTCCTTGATTTATAAGTTTTACAATATCACGCCTTGCAGTATCCCTTGATACATTGAACATTTCACAAATATCGTGAATAGACATAGAATTATGTTCATTTAAATATTCTAATACTTTTAAAAGTCTTTCTTCTTGATACATTAAATCACCCTATTTCTCAATTTACGCACAGATCGTATAATTTCATCTACATAATAACCAAGCTATTAGGATTAATTTCAATATTTTGTGACTTTGTAATTTCTGCAAATAATGAAACTGATATTGGATCAACAATAATAATATTTATTTGATCCAACGTTAATCCCTTATACCAAGTTGTTTTTTCATATTTTTGATGTTCTGCAAGCAAAATTACTTTTTTAGATCTTTTAGCAACTTCACTTTTTATAAAGGCATCTTCTTCATTCTCATAATAAATACCATCACTTTTTATAGCACCAGCACCTAAAAATGCTGAATCAAACTCTATTCCATCAAAGTATTTATTATAATCTTGTCTATAAAAAAAACGATTCTTATTATTAAATTCTCCAGCTATTAAATTTACTACTACATCTTGTTTTTCAGAAAGTATATTAAAATTATCTAGGGAATGAGTAAATATAGTTGCTTTTTTATTTAAACCTTTTGCAAGAAGTTGAACATTGGTAGAAACATCAAAAAAATACGTTCCACCATTATGAATAAAATGCATGGCCTTTTCAACAATTCTTTTCTTTTCATTAATATTTAAATTTAATCTTTCTTTATATGAATCTATATTATTGAAATTTTTATAACTCTTTTCTTCACACATTATGAACACCTCCTATATTTATTATAAGTAACTTTAAGTGATAAATCAATATATTTAAGTAATTGTAAGTATTTTTATTTTCATTTATATAAAAAAGACTATATATGCACTCAAATTCATATATAGTCAATTTAGTTTTATTATATTAAGTTTTTAATAATTGTACATAATAGCAAATCAATCTTACTTTCCTAAATTATTATATTTATACTACTTTATAAATACTTTTTAACAATGCTATTTCTTTAGCATGCCCTTCAAGCTCATTTGGAGTTTCAAGGAAAAACGGCAAATTACATAGTTTAGGGTGATTAATAATATTTGCAATTGCTTCTAAACCAATAGAACCTTCACCAATTGTTGCATGCCTATCTTTGTGACTCTCAAACGGATTCATACTATCATTTAAGTGTATTGCACGTAATTTATCTAATCCAATTATTTTATCAAATTGTTCTAATACACCATCTAAATCATTAACAATATCATATCCAGCATCATATACATGGCAAGTATCTAGACATACTCCCATCTTATCAGATAATCTTACACGACTTAGAATTTCTTGCAACTCCTCAAATGTACGTCCAATTTCAGTGCCTTTGCCTGCCATTGTTTCAAGTAATACAGTTGTTGTTTGTTCTGGTTTTAATACTTCATTTAACAGGTCAGAAATATATTTAATTCCAACTTCTACCCCTTGTTTAACGTGACTACCTGGATGAAAATTATACAAGCTATTTGGTGTATATTCCATTCGAGCTAAATCATCTTCCATTACTTCTTTTGCAAAAGCTCTTGTATTCTCATCTGCTGAACAAGCATTTAATGTATAAGGTGCATGGGCTAATATTGTAGTAAAATTATTTTCTTTTGCTAATTCTAAGAATTCTGCTACATCCTTTTCATCAATGGCTTTTGCCTTGCTTCCTCTTGGATTACGAGTAAAAAATTGAAATGTATTTGCTTTTATTTCAAGAGCTTCTTTCCCCATATTTTTAAATCCTTTTGAAGTTGATAAATGACATCCTATTTTTAACATTAATTATTTCCTCCCTCTATCTTTTGTAATTAGGCACATGAAAATAAATAACAAGTCCAAAGTTGCTATGAATATTTTTCATCAGGCAAGGAGACGAATTGCCCTCATAGCGGGCCTATTAGGTCAATTTTTCTACACAGAATGATGGAAAATAAGCTGGCAAATGGACTTGTTATTTTTTTGATTGTGCCTTATTAAATACATGTTTCCTCTTTATCTATTATGAATATATTTAGTCTTAACTATTTTTCATTATTTTTCTCTAAATTAAGAAGTTTTTCCTTTAAATCAAGTCCACCTGCATAACCAACTAATTTACCATTAGCTCCAATTACTCTATGGCAAGGAACTATAATAGCAATTGGATTTTTATTATTAGCCATTCCAACAGCTCTTGATGCTTTTTCATTTCCAATTATCTTTGCGATTTCACCATAACTTCTTGTTTCTCCAAATGGAATTTCCTTTAAAGCATTCCAAACTTTTTTTTGAAATTCTGTTCCCTTAGGCTCCAGTGGTAAATCAAATGAAGTCCGTTTTCCATCTAAATACTCATTAAGTTGTTTTATAGCTTCCTTTAGTAATACTGTCTCATGTTTTTCTATTATTTCTTCTTGAACATCTTTATGTATAAAATCTAATCTTGTAATAGCCACACCATTTTCTTCTATTCCAATTCTTCCAATCTTCGTATTATAATAAAATATATATTTCATTGTTATCCTCCATACCAATTACCTATATTTTAACTTTGTAACAGCTGTTTTGCCGCCTAATTTTTCATTAAAATCCACTTACTCTATAAAAAATTATATCATTTAAAAATAAAAATGATAGTACTAACAAAAAACTACGAAAATCTAAACTTGAGATTTTCGTAGTTTTAATGATTGAGGTGAAGCAGAGCATATAAACTCCACTTTTATCTTTAAAATATAATAACCAGCTTGACTATGGTCTATAGATATCCGCGACTAAATCATATGTTATTTTTATTTACATCTATAATATTTACAGCAAGATTTCCGTCTACCACCACAACTTCTCCATAAGCAATTACCTTTCCGTTTACGTGGAGTTCTATAGGTTGACCAGCCACTTGATTAAGCTCAAGCAGCGTTCCTTTGCCAAAATTCATAACTTCTTTAATGGTACGTTCCGCATTTCCTAATACTACTTGTATATTTAATGGAACATCAAATATAGAATTTGTGTTTTTGGATACAAAATTTGTCTCATTGAAAGATTTAAACTCCACCTTTTGCATTTTATCATTGAAGGGTTCAGTTTCTGAAACAGAACTGTATATATTACTTTCTGTTTTTTCTTTTGTAACTACGTCCTCTTTGATATTTGCTTGATCTTTAATCTTTTCAACCGCATCCTGCTTACTTTCAATGACAATGTCACTTGATTTAGCAACTTCATTATGTTCTTCTGCAGGTTCACTCCCCATCATGATAGACTCTATTTTTTTCACTGTTTCTATAGATAATACCTGCATAATAATACTGTCGATTAAATCTTCTATCTGGAGTCTAAATGCAACTTGAATAATTGCCTCTTCTTCCCCAATATTGTCAGACATATTAGCAGTTGTAGAATCCCAAACCTTTGACTTTGGAGGAGAAATGTCCACCTTTCTTGAAAACATTGTAGCCATGGATGTGGCCGCAGAACCCATCATCTGATTCATAGCTTCTGAAACTGCACTTTCCTCTATTTCTGATAAAGTTTGACAAGATGTTTCTCCAGTGCCGCCCATCATTAGATTTGCAATGACTGCTGCATCGGTAACCTTCATACAAAAAATATTCTTCCCTGCAATTCCCGTTACATATTTTATTTCTACTGCTATATTCGGGATTTCAAAACTTTCTCTCATCTTTTTTAAAGTTGTCACTGAAATCACTGGCGTAGTTATACTCACTCTTTTTCCAATCATGTCAGAGAGTGCTGTAGCGGCAGAACCCATTGAAATATTGCCCACCTCTCCAATAATATCATTTTCCATGTCTGTCAAGACAACGAGTTCTTTCTCTATATCTGTCAATGCAATAAGTTCTTTCTGATCATCTGTATTAATTGTTGTGTCGATAACTTCTGCCTCAGGAGACGCCTTTTTTCTCCCACGTTTCGATTTTTTTGGTTTTGCTTCTTCATTCAAGCTGCTTTCCAATAAAGCATTGATTTCTTCCTGCGAAATTGCATCACTCATTTTTACACATCCTTATCTAAACAATTTTCTATTTTTACAGCTTTACGGTTATCCAGTATACCAGCTTCACCATCAAAGCAATGTTTTCCTTCAACTAATATAGCTACTTTATTCTTATATGGTTTATGAGTATTTAAAATCATTCCCTTTTGTAAATCCATAAGTTCTCCTAAAGATAAATTTATATCTCCCAATACTGCCTTTATATTTACTTTAGCATTTTCTAAGAAAAAGCTTGTCTCCACTTTGGTAAATGTAGGTATTATTTCTAACTTTCCTGAGTATTTCTCCATACTTGAATAAGGAATACATATATTAAAGAAACCGGTGAACTCATTCAAAGTAGCAGAAAACGATAGCATTGCTACAGGTTCATCCTCAAAAAGTACTTTAATATTAGCAGGATCAGTTTCCACATTTTCTACTTCAGAATTAACAGCTAAAGCATTACCCCAAGGTTTTTCAAGATTCTTGATAAACATTTCAGTTATTTTTATTAAAGTATTTTTATCACTTTCTAAGTTCAAAAGCAGATCCTGTTTCTGCCCTCCATCTTCATCTGAACACACATTAGAAATTTTCGAAACAAAATCTAGACTTGTCTCAAATAACAAATATCCCTCTAAAGGATTCAATTTAAATACAGTTATAACAGCAGGACAGGGAATTGAATGTCTGAATTCTTCATATCTTATTTCTTGTATAGACTCTAAATATACCTTTACTTGTATATTTTCAAACAAACTAAGCGACAAAACCTTTGCATATTCTTTATGTATGTACTCTAATATTTGTAAATCTTTCTCAGGAAATTTCAACTGTTCCTCTAACAAGACAGATGGAGTGCTTTTCATCTCCTCAGAAGGTTTGTCACTAACCTCCTCAGTTGCTTCTCCCATCAACATTGCAGCAAGTAAAGCATCTATTTCACTTTGAGATAAAAGATCTGACATTGCTAACCTCCTCATTTCCGTCTTTATAAATCATCCTTTATTCCACCTAAGGCAAATTTATGACCTTTATCATTTATTTTAGAGGCTATATGGCTTATTACTTCAGTCCCCATTTTATAACTAACCTTATTCGCCAGATTTAATATTTGTATACTTTTTTATAAATTGCTGGCCAATATCTTATTTTAGACTATGTCTCATATATAGCTATTTTAATTATAGCAATTAAATACAACAACTTCAACAACATGCCATAATCATAATTATAGTATGCATATTATATTACTCTAAACATAACTTTAAAATTTGCTAAAAGAAAAATATTGCTAGAAATCAAAATTTCCAGCAATATTATAGTAAATCCATACTCACTTATATAATAATTTATTATATCCATCAAACATGCTATTATTAACAACTGGTACAATATTTATACCCAATGCCTGATATCCACGAATACTTTTTATTGATTCATTTATTAATTTAACACCTTTTATATCTTCCAAAAATGTATCAAAAAATATTCTAATTCCTTCAACCTTTACAAATTTAAAAACATTTTGATTATCTAATCTTATACTTTCTACTACCTTAATAATGTCAGCCTGCCTCCATGCACAATTCACTAAAATCATTTTAACTACTCTCCTCTAATTGATAACTATTGTGTATTTAAATTTATAATTAAACTATATTTTTGTAGCTAATAAATTAACTTGAAAAACAGTTTATTAAAAAACCTACAAAAATCCAACTTTTAGATTTTGTAGGTTTTCTAATGAAAACAAAGACATATAAGTCTAAAATTTTCTCAAAATAATCTTATATATATTGTTTATTAATTACTTAAATCTTCTCCATTAGTACCAATAACCTTCTTATACCAATAGAAAGAATCTTTACGATAACGATTTAGTGTCTTCATATCAAATTCATCTCTATCTACATAGATAAATCCGTAACGTTTAACAACACCTTCATGAGTTGAAACTAAATCAATTGCAGACCATGGGCAATATCCCATCATATCTACTCCATCTGTAATCGATAAACGAAGTTGTTCAATATGTTTTCTTAAGTATTCAATACGATATGGATCATGGATAGAACCATCTTCTTCTAATTTATCATAAGCTCCCAAGCCATTTTCAGTTACTATTAATGGCAATCTATATCTTGAATATATTTCTCTAGCAGTAGCTCTAAAACCATCTGGATCTATTTCCCATCCAAATTGAGTAGTTTGTAAATTAGGATTTTTTAAACTTTTACATACTCCAACTTCATCCATACCACGTTGTTGATCTTTTTTACCAGCAACATCGCCTTCCATATTATATTCTTCTACTGTAGCTGTGCTGTAGTAATTGAATCCAATAAAATCTGGTTTTCCTGAAGCAAGAATTTCCATATCGCCTTCTTGAATTTCTGGAACAGCATCAATTTCTTCTAAAAATGACCATACTAAATTATTATACTTTCCATACACAGCCATATCTAAGTATAACCAGTTACGAATTGCATTTAAATTTTGAGCTGCTAAATTATCTTCTGGTTTACAGCTTGCTGGATAAACTAAAGCGATATTTGGCGCTGGACCAATTTTAGCATCTGGAATCATTTTATGACATAACGCCATGGCTTTTGCTTGAGCAACTAACATATGATGATTTTGTTGATAAAGTTCTTTTCTTACATTTGTACATCCCTCCGGTATCATTGTAGTACCGATAACATCACCCATTAAGGTTAATACATTTTGTTCATTAATAGTTAACCAATATTTAACCCTGTCACCAAAGTTTTCATACATAACCTTTGCAAAATTTACAAACCAATCAATTGATTCTCTTTTAGACCATCCACCACGTTTATCAAGTGCTGCTGGCATATCGAAATGAAACATTGTAACTAAAGGAATAATATTGTATTTTAAACATTCATCAATTAAATTATTATAATATTCTATTCCTTGTGGATTTACTGCCCCTGTTCCTTCTGGAATTAATCTTGACCATGAAATAGAAAAACGATAAACCTTAAAGCCCATTTCAGCCATTAACGCAATATCTTCTTTATATCGATGATATTGATCTGCACAAACATCTAATTCTGAAGTTCCTTCTGGTACTTTTTTTATATCCTGACAAGATGGACCTTTGCCATCAATTAAGTTAGCACCTTCAACTTGATAAGCCGATGTTGAAGCTCCCCATAAAAAATCCTTTGGAAAACCTTTTAAATTTTTGTGAAACATATAAAAACCTCCATTTATATTTTATTTTTAGTTTACAAAATCTATTTAATTTAACTATCTATTAACTTAGTTAAGTGTAATTCCATTCCTTATTCTTAATATATCATAATTAATTTTATATTTGTGTAATTTAGCTTATTTAGTGACACGTGCTTATTATTAGAAATTTGTTTTTTTATAATACACCCTGTTTTTTATTTCCAATAAGATTTTATACTGCTCAATCTAGCATAATATTATATTTACTCTGCGAATTATTTAAGAGAGTTTCTTTGTGCAAAAAAATAGGATAGACTACACTAAGTCTATCCTATACAATAACTTCAACTATTGCTTTTTCTTCTATAATATATTCTTTATTTATATACACTTTGTTTTTATTAAAAGTTTTACCTTTAAACTTATCCTCTTTACTGTTAGTATTTCTTAATTTTTCTTAATTCGATGTTTAGAGTATAGAAGAATGTATACATGAATTTTTATTTATCAATAAATTCATATGCTACCATAGCCTTATATAAGCCATCATCAAAAATATTTTCCGTCACATAAGACGCAATATTCTTCAATTCTTCTACAGCATTGCCCATTGCAATTCCTGTATTTACTGTCTTAAGCATTGTAATATCATTATGCCCATCACCAAATGCAATAGTATCTTCTATTGGTATATTTAAAGCTTTAACGACATATTTAATACCATCACTTTTATCAAAATCTTTAAATGATACATCTGCAGACATATGTGGACCATGAGGGTTGAATATTAAACCATTCTGAAAATAACTTTTACATTCATCTAACTGTATTTTATCTTTATAAAAAATATCTATTGTATTTGCAGATACATCTTCTATTTTCCATATAGTAATTAAATAGTCAGTTTCGTTAAATTGAGAATTATAGTGTTCTATTTCTTCTGATTTCATTTTATAGGAATATCCATTATATGGTCCAGCAAAACTACTTCTTATTCCAAGTTCATCAAAAGACTTTATTAATTCCTTAAGAGTATTAATATCAATGGTTTTATTAAATATACATTCTCCCTTATAAACTATATGTGTACCATTTGCTGATATATAACCATCAAACATATTCTCTCCAAATATTTGATATATAAATCTCATAGGTCTGCCTGTACATATAAATGCCAAATTCCCATTTTCTCTAAACTTTTTTAATGCTAGCTGTGTGCTTTCAGGGATTTTATGTTCCTTCCCATCAAACCCATATAAAGTGCCATCAATATCAAAAAATGCAATTTTACTCATAACATCCTCCTTGTCCACTTAATTCCTCTTATTAATAACTCTACTACATTATATAATTTCGTCAATACCCTGTAGCTTAATAACAGATATTATTAATATCAATATCTCCTATATTCCCAGAAAATCAAAAAATAATAATCCCATAGTTCTATCAAATTAGTTGTTTGATAAATCTATGAGATTATAACTTTATTCACAAATTATTTTAATAGATACTTTCTTAATCCATCTATCATCATTTTATGTGCATCTTTACTTTCTGGTGATTCAAAATCTGCAATTGTAAAACCATGCCTTACTCCATAAAATCTTTTTGCAGTAGTTTCAACTCCTGCTTTTACCAACTTTTGAGCATAATCTTCTGCTTCATCTCTAAGAGAATCTATTTCACAAGTTATAACTATTGCTGGAGGTAAATTTTTAAGTTCATCATTTGTTGCAAACACTGGTGAACAATATGGATTTTTAGCATCCTCTTCATCTCTATAGCATTTATCAAACATTGCTGCTATTTCAGGAGGAATTGCACCTTCAGTATAGAATTTTTCTGTTGGTGATGTTGCTACATCAAGAGGCGGATAATCAAGTATTTGACATTTAAATGAAAACTCATTTTTGTCCTTTGCCATCATACATACTACTGTTGAAATATTAGCTCCAGCACTATGTCCACCAATTGCCATTCTATTAGGATCAGTTCCAAATTCATCACAATGTGCACTTACATAGCTTACAACATCATAGACATCCTTTTTATCTTTTGGACATTTATATTCAGGCGCAAGACTGTAATCAATGGAAATAACCGTTATATCTAATTCATTTCTAACTTCATCACAAAACTTATCATCATCTTCAGGTAGTCCTGTTACAAATCCTCCACCATGAATATCAAAAAATACTGGTGCCATTGTTTTTTTATTTTTAGCTTTATAGATAAGCACTCGGACTTTTCCATCTGCTGTTGGTATAAAAGTTTCTTCTCCTATAACCTTTAATTTTGCTATTCTCTCTGATCCTTCTCTTCTCATGTTCTTCACTATTTCAAATATTTTATCATCATCCATAAGTTAATCTTCCGCCTTCCATAGTGTTCTAATGTAAAATCAATTTAATTTTATATATTTCTATCTTGTATAAAAAATTGTTATGTCAAACTTTCTAATCTTAGATTATATAGATGCCCACTACTAAAGTTTTACTTATGCTTGGTATTATATTCAACATTTACTATACTTAGGAGCATATCCAAACAGAGAAATTGGATACATATTTGTAACCACAAGGGTCATAATATGAAGTAGGCATTGAAAATAAGCTGCTGAAGCTTCTTAATGGAAGGTTGTTCCATTATAGTTTGTCCAAAAAGTGAGAATCGAAATTTTATATTTCGTTCTTCGAACTTTCTCTGTGAGCTTTTACATTTGGAGCAAACTATAATGGGTGCAACCTCCCATTTAGAATGCTTCCAGCGAAATTTTCACAGTCCTACGGAATAAAATTTCGGCGGATGTATGCATAAGTATGAGTTCCACTGTGGTTATCTATATATGATTTGCAACTTCATAAGCATCCCAAATTGCATACATAATATTTGAAACCTTACGTGCATCTCCTAAAAGATGAATTTCAGGAATTTCAAATTCTAATTCTTTATATAATGAATCTTCTTCTGTATATCCAACTGAAAGTATTACTGAATCACATTCAAGCTTTTCTAATCCACTTTCTGTTTCCATTTCTAAAATTCCATCTTTATATGCTTTAACTTTAGAATTTACCTTAACCTTAATTTTATTAAATGGAATTAATCTTTCAAGCATCTCACTATTTGCAGAACATAAAGGTCCATTTATTGCAAGAATTTTATTCAATGCTTCGACTATAGTTACTTCTTTGCCTTTTTTAGCAAGGTCAAGAGCCAATTCACATCCAACTAAACCTCCACCAACTACAACAGTCTTATTTCCTACATCTTTCTTTCCTAATAAAATATCAATTGCTGTAAATACTTTATCATCATCTCCAAGTGAAAAGATCTTTGGATTAGATCCTGTAGCTATTATTACACTGTCAACCTTAGATTCTAGTATTTGTTCTTTTGTTACTTTACTATTTAAATTTACTTCAACTTTTAAGTCTTCTAATGTATGAGCATACCAGTCAGCTAAAGCAATATCATCTTCCTTAAAATCTGGTGCTCCACCTGGAATAAGATTTCCACCTAATCTATTAGACTTTTCATAAATTACTGGCGCATGACCTCTAAGTACTAAAACTCTTGCAGCTTCACAGCCGGCTACACCACCACCAACTATTAGAACTTTTTTCTTTTTTAATATAGGTGTAAGTGCCATGTCTTTTTCTCTACATGCTTGAGGATTTACAGCACAGTTAAGCATTGAATAATGTTGAATACGTCCCATGCATCCTTCTTGACATGATATACAAGGTCTAATTGATTTACAATTATTTGCCCTTAATTTATTTACATAATCAGGATCTGCAAGTAATGGTCTACCAAGACTTATTATATCGCAAGTTCCATTTTCAATAGCTTCAAGAGCCATATCTGGATCATCCATTCTTCCTGCACATATAATAGGTACATCTACAGTTTCTTTCATTAATTTAGCGTACGGTCTATATAATCCTTTTTCTTGATACATTGGAGGGTGACTCCACCACCATGAATCATAAGATCCAACATCTGTATCTAATGAATCATATCCATATGATACAAGTAATTTAGCTGTTTCTATTCCTTCGTCAAGATCTCTTCCCTTTTCAACAAATTCTTCACCTGGAAGTGCTCCATCTCTCAAATCTTTAATAAAACTCTTTGGTGAATATCTAACCGTTACTGGGAAGTCTTCTCCACATCTATTTTTAATTTCTTCAACTATTTCACGTGCAAAACGAAGTCTATTTTCTAAACTTCCACCATATTCATCAGTTCTGTGATTAAATAATGAAATAGCAAATTGATCTATAAGATATCCTTCATGAACAGCATGAATTTGAACTCCGTCAAAGCCAGCTCTCTTTGCATTAAAAGCTCCATCTCCAAATTTTTTAACTATAGATTTAATTTCATCAATTTTAAGTTCACGACAAGTTTTATCAAGCCATCTATGTTGAATTGGTGATGGTGCTACTGGAGGAAATTCTCCAAGGTTAGTAGGTATAGTAACTCTACCAAAGCCACCTGACATTTGTAAAAATACTTTTGCGTTATATGCATGTATTCTTTCAGTCATTTCCCTTCCTGTTCTAACAAATTGAACTGGATTATGTGTAGGACATGGAACATTTGGCATACCGTGTTCTTCAACTTCATTATCTACAAACGTTACACCTGTAATAATTAAACCTGTTCCACCTTTTGCTCTTTCAGTATAATAGTCAATTCCTCTTTGATTAAATCCACCTTCACTATCAGCTAGTCCAAGTGGTCCCATTGGTGCTAGTGAAAAACGATTTTTTATTTCGCATTTCCCTATTTTTATTGGTTCAAATAACTTTTTATACTTGTTCATAAACATCCTCCTAAATTTGCATGATATGTAATACTAAAAGTCTTAAATTTTGTATATTTTATAATTGTTATGCAAAAAAATTCACATACATATATTATATTCTCCAAATTCTAATCATGTCAATATAGACATGTTGTTTTTTTCATATTTTGCTTTACTTTATTCTTAGTCATGATAAAATGATAGTATATAAAAATGAGGTGCTAACATATGAGAACTTTAAAATATGCAATCTTAGGATTGATTAATAGAAATCCATTAACAGGTTATGATATAACAAAAGAATTTAATAGTGGCTTAGTTGAATTTTGGTATGCTAAACATAGCCAAATTTATCCTGAATTAAAAAAATTAACTGATGAAGATTTAATTTCATATGAAACAGTTATTCAAGGTGAAAAATTAGAAAAAAAATTATATACTATAACTGAAAAGGGAACGAAATGTTTTCAAAAATGGCTTGCCAAAGAGGATCCTTTAGAGCCAACTCCCAAGGATATTTTTAGACTTAAAGCTTATTTTTGTGATGAAATGGATACTAACACTTTATTAAGACAATTTGAAAATGCACTCAGCAAACATTCTGAAAAATTAGAGTATCTAGAAAATCACATGGCTGAACTTTTAACGAGTGATGATATATCTACAGTGTCTTCTCCTAGATTCGGAGATTACATTATTTTAAATGGTGCTATTATGAGAGAAAAGACTTACATAGAATGGATTGAGGACTGTATAAAAAAAATATCCCAATAAAAACATAATAACATTTCTATACGCCTATTTTTTGTATTGTAATTAAAATAGGCGCATACTTGTATTCAACATTTTTACTTTTCTTAGCAACTAAATATCCTGTTGCTGAACAAAAGTAAAATAAAAAAAACGGATTAAATACAAATATAAAATTTATGTTTGCATCTAATCCAAATAATTAATTTTAGTATAAGTACATATACTTTTATTGCAGATTATCCTTTAAAGATTCTTCTCTACTCAATCTGCTAAAATTAAATTACGAATTATAATTTAATTTTATAGCTATTTCTTTTATTTCACCTTTAGAATTTTTTCTAATTACAAAATTCTTTATATCTTTAAAATCATTTTCTAGTTGATAATTTAATTCTGTAATAGTAGCTTTTACTTTTTTAGTTATTCCACTATCTTCAACTACTACAAATCTTGTCTTTCTGCAAGTTGTTTCATTCTTCTCATCATCAATAATTACATAGTATTCTGGTGCTTCTTCTATTACTGAATATTCTTTGTTTAAAGTTAGTGCTGTACAAAGATTATTATCGATACATTTTATTCTCATTATAAATTTCCTCCCTATTGTGCATTTCAGTATTTTATAGAAAACTTTCTATTTTTTCTACGTTAATGCAACTTTCTATATCTATTATATAATACTTTATATAAAAAGATGTCAGGAAAATACGAATTGATTAATTTAATGGATATTTTTTAATTAATCTGACATTTGTGCATTTGTAATAGTTTAACATTCATAATTTATCAATTATTTTTAGTGTTGCATATGCTTTCTCCTGTCCATTAACCATTAGGTTAATTCGGTGTTCCCCATGATAATGGCGTCGAACTGTTAAGTCTGCAAAACTGTGTGTCTTGGTTCCACTAATATGTGTTCCTCCTGCTACAGTTTTATCTGACAGTAGGAACAGTTTACGTGAGACATTTCCTCTTGCCTTCACAAAATCAATTCCATATTCAATACGAATATGTACCGATTCACCCTTTGGAATATTCAGTTCATATCGAAGTTCACAGCTTTCGCCAATCTTTATTTCAGAGGGCCCCACGAAAATTGAAGCTTCTGTAATCTGCAATTCTTTGTCTTCAAAGTTTGCATAACCGAACAATTTCATAACCTCTGGATTAGCATCTCGAATTAAAGTACGACATCCCTTTCTCAAAATCCAATCAGTGTGAGAATTTATATTGATCCATCTTTTAGCTATATCAATTACAGCATCAGGATTATCCTTTGCAATGTCATTTAAGTTGTTAGCAACACTTTTTCTCACATAAAGCGAGTGGTCGCTCTTCAACTTTTCTAGTATGCTAAGCACCTTTGATGGATCTTTCTTAAATATTTGGAGTGCCATTCCCCAAGGTAGTCGTGGACGGCAGCCTTCACTAGCTAAGCGTCTTACATGTTCATTTGTATGATCTGCCCAAATCATCATGCGGTTCATAACACGATCTGGGTCTCTCACTATAAAAGGTCTTATGGCAAATTCCGAAGATGATCTTTGAGTAAACCGTTTTATTGCCTTCATTGAAAGTTCCCAGTGTTCTTCTTCTTGACCATATACCTCTACAAAATCAGGAAAAAATAGGTATGGAAAACCGACACAACTTTCATCAATTGAAAATAACACCTTCAACGCATCTTCATAGCACATCGGAAGATGCTGTCCTAAATTTTCTGTAATTCGTCGCATCCTAGCTTTCAATGGAAGGTCATCCCAATCATCGGTAATAATATCATCTATAAAATTCTCCAGATTAAAATTGCAGTATATGTTATGAACCTTCTCCCCAAATTCACGTAAAAACCTTTCATTGTACATGTCTTTTAACTGTGCACGCATAAATTAATTACACTTCCTTTCTCTTTAGATGCTATTGTTTTTTATTTACTAAAATATTAACAATTTTAAATAGCCTGTTTATCTTTATATAAATACTTACAACGCATGTTTGCCCCACTCATTTATAATCGCCAATGCCGGCATCAAATCATGACAGCTATCTGTTAAAGAATATTCTACATGAGGTGGAATTTTATTGTATTGCACTCTTTTTACAAGACCATGTTCTTCTAAAGACTGTAAAGAGCGAGTTAGCATAATATTAGTGATTCCAGGTATACTTCTTTTAAGTTCATTATATCTAATGCCTTTTTCAGTGGATAGTTTCCATATGATAGGTATCCTCCACTTACCTCCAATAATTTCAAGAGCACGAGTAACAGGACATTCTTCATGACAAATATGCGATTTTTCTTTTAATTCGTCTTCCATAAATAATACCTCCAAAAGTAAGGCACAAAAATGTGCGTACTTGATATTTTGTTCCTAAATAAAATATACTACTAATATATCAAATAAGATTGTAAACGTAAATTAATAATCAAATAGGAGTGTGGAATTTTTGAAAAAATTATTTTCAGAATTTAATATTAAAAATGTAAAAATGAAGAACCGTATTTGTATTCCTCCAATGGTAGTTGGATTTCGCCCTGATGGGTATGTAGCACCTGAAAATGTTGAACGTTATAAGAAATTAGCTCAAGGCGGAGCAGGACTAATAATTCAAGAAGCTACCTGTATAAATATTGATGGAAGATTATCAGAAAAGCAACTTGGAATATGGAAAGATAATCAAATTGAAGGACTAAAGAGCATAGTTAATGCAGTTCATGAAGAAGGCTGCCCAATATTTGTTCAAATTCATCATGCAGGAGTTGTTGGAGTATCAGAAAATCCACTATGTCCAAGTGCTTATGAATATAAAACTCCTACTAAAACTGTTGTTGGACATGAAATGACTATAGAGGATATAAAATCTATACAAAATGATTATATTGAAGCTGCAAGAAGAGCTTATGAAGCAGGATATGATGGTATTGAACTCCATGGATGCCATGGCTATTTAATATGTCAATTTTTTAATAAGAGAGTAAATAAGAGAACTGATGAATATGGTAACAATCCCGAAAAATTTGTAATAGAAATACTAGAAGGTATTAGAGGCGTAACACCAGAAGAATTTGTTGTTGGAATCCGTTTAGGAGGATTTGAACCAACAATAGAAGATGGATTACATTACGCTAAAGTATTAGAAAAAAATGGAGTAGATTTCCTTGACATTTCTTATGGATTTGGTAGTGAACAAGAAATGAATGTACCTGAAGGATATAAATACTCTAATGCTGTTTATGCAGCTGAAAAAATTAAGGAAGAAGTTTCAATTCCAGTATTTGCAGTTAACGGAATTTATTCTGTTGAAACTGCAGAAGAAATATTAAAAGAAAGAGATGTAGACATGGTGGACATTGGTAAGGGAGCTCTTATAAATCCTAACTGGGCCAATGATGCTAAAGAAGGTAAGGATACTGGAAAATGCTTAAGTTGTTCAAAATGTATGTGGTTTGGTCAATCTAAGGTTTGTCCAGGAAAAGTTATGTTTGATAAAGCTAATGGACAAAAGTAATATAAAAGGAATCACATTCTTATCATAACTCTGCCTCTGGATATTGATTCCTGTTTTTTTAACAACAACTCAGCTCTGCAAACACATCATAGTTTGCGAAGCTGAGTTTCTTTTATTCAAAATTCATAAATTAATTTATTTAAAACATATATTTCTTATTCTTCAAGAATTCTTTGCCATACTATTTAATACTATTGATAATAAAAATCCCATTCCAGCAATTATAGCTACAATAAAAATAGTAGTATTAACATTAAAATAATTTGTAATTGTTCCTCCAATAGAAGGCATAAGTAATGCAGATAATCCAGAATAAATACTGAGGGCTAATAATAAACCTGTAGATTTTAATTTCCCACTTGAAAATTCAAATATTAACATTCGACTAGCAAGCATCATCATTGGGCCAGTGATAAATTGAAAACCAGAAAGAAGAATCATTGCATCTATACTATTACTCATTCCAAAAAGTATAAATTGTAACATAATTGCAAAAGCAGAAATGCAAAGCAATTTATAAGGTCCAAATTTTCTTAAGAAAAAACTTCCATAAATATAAACTGGTATTTCAACTAACCCTGAAATTGTCCATTTATATCCGATTTGTGCATTAGTTGCACCTAATTCTAGCATCTTATCAATTATTGTTGTTGAATTAGAATTATTAGCACAATAAATAAAAAATAATATAACTATTACTACTATGTATTTTTTATTGCTTAACAATTCTTTTATATCTGTAGCTGTAATCTTTTCACTTTTCTTTTGAGTGGATTTTGAACCTTCTGAAACTAAAAACATTACTCCTAACATGATAATTGTTAAAAGGACAATAGTTAACCCTAACCCCTTATAACCAAACATATTTAACAGTTTTGCAATAACTATACTTGATACTGCCCAACCTATAGATCCAAATGCACGTATAAAACTAAATTGACTTCTTGCCTTTTCTCCAAATGTGAATAACCAATTATCAAAATATCCAAAATTAAGATTAGCTAGTCCAGCACTCATAGCAATTAAAATCATATGTAAAATAAACATTTTTGTTTCCAAACTATAAAATAAATATGTAAATATAGCAAAAGCTACTACTGCAATAATACACAATTTCTTTACTGTCTTATATTTATCTGATAAAATTCCAAATATTAATTGAAATGCAATTGTTGTGATTGCATATGATGAAATTAAAATTCCCCTTTCCATAGGATTATACCCAATGCTTGATAAGTACGGAACATATTGAGTATACCCTAGTGCTATAATTCCATATGCCAGAAAGTATATTATACAAAACTTCATCATTAATCTTTTATCTTCCATTGTTAATCTCCTTAAAATCATTTAACTACATATAAAGATCTATTAATATATTTTCTTTAAATTACAGTTATGCTATATTAACATATCATATTTTGTAGAAATTAAAATGATTTTAGTGATTTTAGTAACATATACTTCTCTTTAGTTATATGTTTTTTGAAAAAACAACTTGTTTTTTAATGCCAAATGGCAGGTTGTTCCATTTTCTGCTTGTCCCATAGTATTGGGATTGTGTAGAAATTGGTGCAACCTGCCATTTATAAATTTTCAAGCGAGATTTTTTTCTTTTATATACCTAATTTGAAAATTCTTGTGTTCCCATAAATTTATTATTTCCTTGAACAACTCCTATACCAACCTTAGTATATGAAGAGTTCATCATATTTGCTCTATGACCTGGTGAATTCCACCATTGGGTAAACAATTCAACTGCGTCATAATTGTTATATGCTATATTTTCCCCAGCTGTAGTATATGTGTATCCTACTGCTTTTAACCAATCTGAATATTTAGTTCCTTGTGGAGTTACATGGTCAAAGTAGTTATATTGAATCATATGGTCACTCTTATATCTTGCGACTTGTACTAAAGTGTTATCTATAGTTAGTGGCTTTAAACCAGCTTCTACTCTTTTTGCGTTCATTAATTCAAGAATTTTATCTTCAACACTAGCTTGTACATTTATTGAATAAGTTGTTGGCAATTGAGGTAACCCCTGTACATCTACTGAAGTTGCATTTGTAGAAGTAGTACTTCCTGTACTTGCAGTAGTTCCTGAATTAGATGTATTTCCTGTATTATTTGTATTTCCTACATTAGTATCAGTTCCTGTACTAGTTGCGTTTCCTGTACTTGTAGTTGCTGTTGTTCCTGTGCTCGTATTACTTTCTGTAGTTGTATTCGTAGTAGTTCCTGTATTTGTTGTCCCTTGATTATTATTTGGCTCACTTACTGTAGAATTTTGATTATTATCTTTTGTTACATTATTATTTGAGTCAAATACTTTATCACTTGTTGGAACTTTAGTTCCTGTAACTTGTCCATCTACAGAACACTTATATGTTTTATTATTTACTGTAACCTTTCCAGTTTCCAATGCACCAGCTTTGTTTAGGCAATAAGTTTTACCATTAACTTTAATTACTCCTGTTTGCATTGCTCCTGTATTATCGCAGAAATACCATCTGCCATTATCATTAATCCAACCAGTCTTTAAATTACCTATTGTATTATTGTAGTACCAAGTTCCATTATCGTAAACCCAACCTGCTTCTAATGTTTTATTTATAATTGAATTATAAAAATTATTAGATGTTGCATCATTAGTTGCTGCAGATACTCCTAATGTTGATAAAGTACTAATAGATGTAGCCGCAATAACTGCTAGTACCATCTTTCTTATAAATGCTTTCTTCATTAGTTTTTCTCCTTCATGTGTTTTATTTGGTTTCTTGCTTTCATTTGTTTTTTCTGTTTAGCAAGTCCATGTCTCTATACTAACATGTTTTCGACATTATTCAACACAGATTTCCTTGAAGTAATTGCACTAAAAGATATTAACTACGATATGTTCCTTTATGCTCTTGTTTCTTTCGTTATGCACTATGATATCCTTTAAACCCTTGCAGTACAAAGGATACCCCCCTATATTTATTTTTATATACACTTTATAAAAGCTTGTTAATTTGAATTCCCGGTGTATTTCTAGGTATTAATTCAAACTAATTAAAAAAATAATCAATTTTATCAGCCAGCTTTTTCACGTAATAATTATAGTTGTATTAAACTTATATTCATATATGTTGTAATTTACAGTGTACAATTTACAATTGTGGATGAAATTCTCACAGAATTTCTTAAATTTGAAATGAAGAATTATTTTTGAAACATATATATATTTGTAATTTTATCAGCTTTTTGATTAATGGTCTCTATTCACTATAATTCAATAACTGCTTCAGAAATGCGGTATTCCGTAGCACCTCTCCTTAATGTTCTCTTATACATGTTTTTCATTTCTTACCTTAGTTTATGCTCCTTATTTTTTAACTCTATAGACTAAGAATATTCCATAACAAACAAGTATCAATGCTATAAAAATCTTAATATCAAATATATTTTCACCCAAAAATATTGATGATAATAATGTTCCAAATACAGGTACTAAAAAATTGAATACCGATATTATTCCTACTTTATTATATTTTAATAATTGAGTCCATGTTACAAAGGCTACAGAAGATAATAATGCCATGTATATTAAAAGTGCTGTAGATGTTATTGTGAATCCTTTTAAACTTCCACCTAAAAGCCACCCTAAAATTCTTAATATAGCTCCGCCTATAAATAATTGAAGTCCTGTAACTAGTGATGGTTCTTGAGTTTGTGTTATTCTTTTACCATATATTGAAGATGCTGCAAATATAATTGCTGCAATCATTACTAGCCCTTCTCCTTTAAAAGTAAAAGAAGTTCCCCCTAATGATTGTCCATTTAAATTGATAATTATTACACCTAAAAATCCTATTACGCATCCTATTATCTTGTTAAAATTAAGTTTATCATTTTTATAAATAAAATGAGCTAATATAATACTTACAAAGGTTCCAGTTCCATTTATTATTGAACCTCTTACTCCTGTGGTATATGACATTCCTATATAAAAAAATATGTATTGAAGAGCGGTTTGTGTTGATCCTAATAATGTTATTTGTGCAAATTGCTTTTTAGAAAAAATAAATGCTTTTTTCTTAATAATTATCTCTAATAAAAGCACCAAAATCCCTGCAAGTGCAAACCTGTATCCTGCAAAAACCAATTTAGAACCTACATCATTTACATTGAATAGAGAATATCCTATTTTTATTGATGGATAAGCACTCCCCCATAAAATGCAACATAAGGTTGCTAAAAGTACAATATTTTTTCTGTTAGTATAAAATTTAGTTTTATCCATGTTGTAGTTTTCTCTCCTGTCCATTATTCGAAGTTAATTTATTTTTGCAGTTTTTCTAATTTCATCTAATACATTCATTACACGAATTGACTCATTTAAAGATAAATTCTCACTTTGTAGTTTTAACTCTTTTAAACAATCATGTACTTCCTTGATTTCTGCATACATATCATCAAATTCTAATTCTTTTTCAATTTTATAAGATTCTTCATTATTTAAATTAACAATAACCTTATGAGGTCTATTATATATTGGTATTTCTATACACCCCTTTGTCCCTTTAATAATAGCAGTTCTTTCCTTATTTCTATCAATAGCACCTTCAATTGTTCCTATTACACCATTTTCAAAAGTTAATATTGCTTTAAAATAGGAATCCACTCCTGCTTCATTTATTTCCATGTGTGATTTAACTTGATCTACTTCAGAATCAATCATATCCATAACAAATGACAAAGGATAAACTCCAACATCTAATAAAGCTCCCCCTTGTTTTTTATCCAATAAATAAGATCCTTGTTTAATATCTGTTACATTATTACAAAAATTAGCTTCAATATTTGTAATTTCACCAATCTCATTATTTTTTAATATCTCTTTAATAGTATGAATTAGTGGAATAAATCTAGTTTTCATTGCCTCCATAAAGAATGTCTTATTTAAGTAAGCTTCTTTTTTTATTTCTTTCATTTCCTCTGCATTTAAGCCTACAGGTTTTTCACATAAAACAGCCTTCTTATGTCTTAGCGCTTCAATTGACCAATATTTATGTAACCCATGAGGCAATGCAATATAAACAGCATCTATTTCCTCATCATTTAATAATTCATAATAATCTTCATAAACTTTATCGCAATTATACTGTTCATAAAAAGAATCACGTTTGTCCTTTGTTTTTGAAGCAATAGCATATAATTTTCCTTCTTTTGTATAAGATAAACTCTTTGCAAAACGCATAGCTATATTTCCAAGCCCAATAATTCCCCATTTAATCATTGCATTTATCTCCTTCTTATAAAATAAATATTCAAGTGATTTACCTTATAATTAATTTTATTGTGTTAACTATATTATATTTTAATTTATATTTATAACAAGACTTTCATCTAGTGAATATAAAAAAAGTCTTAAGAATAAACAAATATATTTATTCTTAAGACTTTTACTGAAATTATTTCACCAATTATACTTGTGCTGATCTTTATCAATATCCTTCATAGTTAAAGATATTCTTTTTCCCCTTCCTAATTTTTATTTTTCTAATTCATTTGTCCTTTCTAATGCCCTTTTTACACTAGACATAACAATTCCATGAAAACCAGACTCGCTTAATACATGCAATCCTGCAATTCCGATACCAGCTGGTGAAGTCATTCTATCTGTAATTTCATATGGATGTTTTCCTGTTTTTTGAAGAGTTAGTGCAGAAGCAATCAAATTTTCCAATGCAATCGCTACTGAATCTTTACGAGAAAGTCCAGATTGTACTCCCGAATCCACTAATGCTGCAATAAAATACATAATATATGCAGGACCTGCACAGCTATATGCAGTAAATCCATTAATGATATTTTCATCAATGAACATTGTCTTTCCTAATCCACTTAAAAGTATTTCAATAATTTCTTTATCACTATCTTCAACTTTTTCATTTATACTTATGGCACTATAGCCATGTTTTACCTCAATCATAGTATTTGGCATAACACGAACAAATTTATGCTGACTTCCAAATATATTTTCTAACTTTTCTATTTTAATCCCTGCACATATAGAAATGATAATAGTAGATTCAGACAAATTATTTTTTATATCTTGTACAGCTTTCTCTATTTTTTGTGGAAGCACTGCAATTAAAACAATATCTGCACCTTCAACAGCAGACAGAGTATCCTCTGCATCTTTAATTCCATATGTGTCTTTAAGATATTTTCTTCTATCACTCAATATATCAAAAACTGTAATATTTTTAGGATCAAAGATTTTATTAGATAAAATTCCACCAATTATACCCTCTGCCATATTTCCTCCACCAATAAATGTAATTTTTTTATTTAACATATATAATTCCTCCTAGTTTTATTTTAATTCATAGTGTATATAAATTTAATAGCTTACTTTTCACTATTATCCTATTCATATTGACCATTTAGCACAGATAAATACTCTTCTCCAAATAACTCTACATATTTTTCTACTACTTTATTAATAATTGATTTTCCATCTTCATCAAGTTTATTTTTTAATGTTTCACTCATTGAATATAGCAGATGTGCAGTGTGAAAGTTGAAATCTCTAGTACAGCTATTGCCTAATTCTGCTTTCTTATTAGCAAGTTTTATAACATCTTCTTCATTCATAGGATTTCCCCAATGAAATTCACAATGATCTGCTCCAGAGCTTAAATTACTAGTAGCTTTCATATGAAATTTTTCATTAAAACCATTGAAAACAGCTGAATCTATATTTATACAGTAATATTTTCCATAATCTAAAAGATTATACTTCTTCCATGCTGTACACCATTCGCATTTTGTAACATTACTAATATACTCAGGCTCCATTCTAATAATTCCGAACCCCATTTGACCTTTTTCTGGGACCCATTCACCATAAGCTTGGCTATTTACAAAATCTAAAGCATCTCCATTAGTAATCGCTCTTTCTGCCATTCTTTTTCCACGTTCATGTCCATAATTTTCGATACTAGTATATATAACATCCTTACCTTTTTCAGGAAGACTTTCTATAGTATATTTTGCAAAAAGTGCAAATAATATTGCGTGATTCTCAATTGTGCAATAAATATTATCTATATCTTTCATTTTCATACTTCACATCCTTAAAAAAATAATTTCTACTCATTCTTATTATTTATATCTTTTCTTAAATAATCTATATACTTTTATGTTCTTCCACAGCTTTCACTAAAATTTCCGAATTATCAATTAACATCTTTGCACCTTGAGCCATAGATTTTGCTACATATATCATGCTCTTATATCCAATTGATGAACCTGCTTGTGCTGTAAATGCCCAATGATGCAGAGGAGTTCCCTTACATGCCGTAGCTGTATTCAATGTAACCGTTGGTACAAGATGACTTACATTAGATACATCAGTTGAAACAAATATATCTGTCGCTTTATTTTTAAATTTATGTAATCCATCAAAGTATTTACCTTTGTTCTTTAGATTTGCAGCTTTACTAATTGATTCTGCAAATTGAATTTCCTCTTCTGTATAAGTTGGCACCAAAATATTACTCATTGCGTTATAAAATGTATCTAGTAATGTAAAATTCAACTTTGTTTCCATACAACTGGCCACTAATTCACTTTCATATCTTGTATCTGTCATTAGTGCTGCACCTTGTGCTATACGTTCTATACGAGCTGATACCTCATCAACATGTTCACGATTTTTACCACGAATAAAATATGAAGTTTGTGCAAAGTCTGGAACTATATTAGCTTTTTCACCACCATCTAAATAAACATAATGTATGCGAATATCATCTGTTACATGTTCTCGTAAATAATTTACGCCTACATTCATTAACTCTGCCGCATCAAGTGCACTCCTGCCTAAATGTGGACTTCCAGACGCATGAGATGTTGTTCCAAAAAATCTAAATTTCTTAGAATCCATAGCTTGATAAATATCTTCTCCGACACGGTTCACATCAGATGGATGCCATGTAATTGCTGCACTCAATCCATCAAAACACCCTTGTTCTGCCATTATAATTTTCCCATACATAATTTCTTCGGCTGGACATCCAAATAATTTTATTGTTGCCTTCTTACCAGTTGATTCCAATTCATTTTTAAGAGCCGCAGCAGCTGATGCAGCACCAACTCCAAGTAAGTTATGTCCACATCCATGTCCGCTGCCTTCTACCTCGCAGCGTTCTCCTACTGGTTTCTGTCCAAGCCCTGGTAGAGCATCATATTCTGCTAAAAAACCTAATATTGGCTCTCCTTCTCCCCATGTTGCAACAAAAGCTGTTTCTAATCCTCCAGCCTTCCACTCAATTGAAAATCCTTGTTGCTCCATAAATTTTGCTAAACATTCAGATGATTTCCTTTCTTCTAATGCTAATTCAGGATTTTCAAAAATAAATTTTGCTGTTTGCTTTATCTTATCATCATTTTTATAAAACCATTTTTCAATATTATCCATATTTCTCCGCTCCTTCCACATACTTTCTTAAATTGTATAACAAAGAAAAACTGCATTCAGCTATCACTTACATTAATGTGAATTATTAGCTAGGAATACAGCATCATTAATAATTTTAAATAGTATACGTAAACTCTGGTAATATTCTCTTTAAAAATTGTTTTGTTCTTTCTTCTTTTGGTCTTGTAAAGATTTCATTAGGCGCTCCTTCTTCCACTACAACTCCACCATCCATAAAAATAACTCTATTTGCTACATCTTGAGCAAAGGACATTTCATGAGTAACAACTAACATTGTTGTCCCTTCCTTTGCAATGTTTTTCATTACTGTTAAAACTTCACCAACTAATTCTGGGTCTAAAGCAGAGGTTGGTTCATCAAACAAAATAATGTCTGGATTTAAAGCAACTGCTCTTGCAATACCAACCCGTTGTTGTTGTCCACCAGATAATTGACTTGGATAAAAATCATATTTTTCTGACAAGCCTACCTTATCTAGTGCTTTTTTACCAATTTCATCTGCTTGCACTTTAGGAATCTTTCTACCAGTAATAAGCCCTAATGTTACATTTTCTAATGCTGTTTTATTATTAAAAAGGCTATAGTTTTGAAATACAAACGCTACTTTTTGTCTAATTTCATGAATTTGTTTCTTAGATACAGTTTTTAAATTCACATCAATCTCTCCAAAGCTGGCATGACCTTCATCTGGCTTTTCAAGAAAATTTATACATCTAAGTAATGTTGTTTTTCCGGAACCACTTGGTCCAAGAATTACTACAACATCACCCTTATCTATTTTTAAATCTACACCCTTTAATACCTCATTTTTACCATATGCTTTATGTATATTTTTTATTTCTAACATTTTATCCACCCCCTGCTTCAGTCTTTAGACACTTACACCTTTATAAGTTCTTAAACGATTCTCATATAACTTAAATCCATATTCTACTATGATGCATATAATTAAATATACAAGAAAGATATCAATATAAGCTTCAACGTAATTGTATCCTACGTTAGCAGCTACTTTTGCTCTTAACGTAATTTCTTTTAATGACATTGCATAACATAGAGATGTTCCTTTAATAAGATTAGTTGTTGCTGTACAAATATTTGGTAGTGCTACAACCAATGCTTGTGGAATAATAATTTTTGTATATGCTTGTACGTTTGTTAATCCAACCGACTGAGCTGCCTCTAATTGCCCTTTATTTACGGTTCCTAGAGCTGAACGAAACACTTCTGTAAGAATAGCTATAGTATTTAAGGAGAAGACAATGAATGCATACCAAATTGGATTTACATCATAAATATTAATTTTAATGTTTAATTTAGTAAATATCGTTGCTAAAATTAGTGGAACACTACTATATATAATGAAAATTTGAACAATCATTGGTGTTCCTCTTACGAAAGAAACATATACTTGAGCAAACCTATTAAAAAATTTAACCTCATTTATTCTTACTAATGCAAGTAAAAATCCTAATGGTATTGCAATTAGTAATGAAACAACAGTAATTAAAATTGCTGTAGGTGCTCCTGATAATGCTACAAAAAACGTATCAACTAAAAATTTATAATTTAACATTCTGTCACCTCCCCTTAAGTTACTTTTATAGTTTGTTTGCCTTTACTAAGGACTTTTTCTATCCTTAAGAAAAGTTGTTCAATAATAATTGAAACCACCCAGTAAATAATAGATAATGCAATATAAATCTCTAATGAATGAGCATTCATGTTAGCTGCAATAATAAGATTTGCTTTTCCCATAATATCAATTAAACCAATTGTATATGCTAAGGCTCCTTCTTTAATTAATGCAAGAAGAGAATTACCTATGTTAGGAAGTGCAACTACAAAAGCTTGCGGTAAAATAATTGTTATATAGGCTTGTACGTCACTTAACCCTACACTTATTGCTGCTTCAAATTGTCCTTTATCCACAGATTCATAAGCTGTTTTAATAACGTCACACATAGCTGCTGCAAACATAAGAGAAAAAGAAATAACAATAAATACTACTTTATCAACATCATCTAAATCAATCCCAAAATTTTTTGCTATAGCTGGAATACCATAATAAACTAAGAACAGGAGAACTATGGAAGGAGTACATCTCAATGCAGTAGTATAAATATCTGCAAATTTTTTAGCTATCTTGCCTTGTCTTATTTTTGCCACCGCTAAGATAAAACCTAACAGAGTTCCAAATAATACAGATAAACCTACAACCATAAATGTTACTTTTAAATATGGTAACAATTTAGGTATTGAGTCCGTTATGTATACCGAATTAAAATACTTATCCATAGTCTTCCCCCATCTCCATTCTTCTTAATAGATATTTTAAAGTATGCTTTATCTATTTACTTTATCTAATACTTCAAATAAGTCTCTTCCATAGAATTTTTTGCTAAGTTCATTTGTTTTCTTTTCTTCTTTAAGCTTTTTGATTGCTCCATCATAAGCATCTGCGAATTCTTGTTGTTTCTTATTGAATAATGGCCAAGTTTTAATTACTGCAAATTCATTATAAACAACATCATTTACTAAATTGTGATATTGACCATTATCTGCTTTTACCTGTTGGTCAAATTGACCTTCAAGTGTTATTCCACCCTTTACACGCCCTTCATTTACCCATTGAATTACATCAACTGTAAATGAATCACCAGCTTCTAATTTCACTTGGTTATTTGGATTTGCCTTATTGTACTCATCAATAACTGTATATTGCGCATTATTAGCAGCAATTGGTGCTAATGTAAACCCAGCCGAAGCAAAATCTGATAAAGTTTTAATATTTTGATTTTCCTTCTTTAATGCAAGACCTGTGCTACTTAGCCCAAGGAATTCTTTTGGAAAAACAAATTTTTCAGTTCTTTCTTTAGTCCAGAAAGCATTTTTAATACCTACATCATATTTTCCTTGTTCAACACCTACCAGTAAATCATCACTTGTAGTTGGAATATATTCAAATTCATATTGTGGAAGTAATTCATCAACTTGTTTCATAACTTCTACATCATATCCAGTTGCATTTCCATTTTCATCTGTATAAGAAATTGGTTTTAAAGTCTGATCATATGCTACTTTTACTTTTGCAACTTTTGCATCACTTTTTGCTGGTGCTGCATCAGTTGTTTTGCTTGCCCCACATCCTGTTAATAAAGTCGTCACTGCTAATCCTGCTACTAATAATTTTAAAAGTTTTTTGTTTTTCATTACTGTTATCCCCTTTTTTTATAATTTTTTTATTGCTTATAGCTTTTTATAATTTTCACGACATATTTTACTTATCTAAGCTTAACTCAAATGGTAACAACATCGTTCACTATTACAGTTAATTTTTCTATAATACATTTGTATTAAATTTAGGTTATGTATTAACATATTGCCACCACCTTTTCCCCATTTTACTTAACCAAGTATTTTTATATGTTTTGTTGGTCAGCTTTTTTTATAGTATAGTATTCTGATAGGAATTTGTCAACATTATTTTTCATTTTTTTGACATTTATTTTTCTAGAAATTTTATATCTGTTTGGAAACTCTTCCTGCATCTATAACAAATTGACTTCCAGTAATATATCTAGCTTTATCACTTGCTAAGAAAAGTACCATATTTACAACATCTGCAACTTCTACCCAGGGTGCTTCCAAAAGATTAACCTTATTTCTAGCTATTTCTTCTAACGTTGTTCCATCTTGCTCTGCCATATCTAGCTTCATTGTGGTATTTACTCCAGCCGGATGTATACTAACCACCCTTATATTATATGGTGCAAGTTCTATTGCTTGAGACTTGGTAAGCCCAACCATACCAAATTTAGATGCTGAATAGTGACTTAATTTTCCCATCCCTTCTAATCCTGCTATAGATGAATTATTTACTATTACACCACTTTTTTGCCTTATAAAATGAGGAATAATATACTTTGAAGTTAACCACGCACCTTTTAAATTAATATTCATAGTTGAATCCCATTCCTCTTCTGTAAGTTCATGTGATAATCCATATTTACAAATTCCTGCATTATTAAAAAGAATATCTATCTTTCCAAAAATTTTGATACCTTTATCTACTGCAAATTTAATATCATTTGAATTTGTTACATCTCCAGAAAATATTTCTATTTCGCCTCCTATTTCGTTAATTTCTTTTTTTAACTCCTCAAGTTTTTTTATGTCACCTCTATTAAATGCAATTGTATTAGCTCCTTCTTTCGCAAATGCTAACGCCGCACCTCTTCCTTGACCTTTAGCTGCTCCTGTTATAAAGACTGTTTTATTTTGAAAATCGTTCATAAAATTTGCTTCCTCCAATATTTATATAAATAAAAAGATGGTTTAGAAATATTTAACCATCTTTTTAATCATTATTTACTATTTATTTATTGCTCTTCTTACTACTTTTTCTTTTTTATTAAAACTTGGCAAGTTTCATCACCATTTGCAATAGTATTTCCTAATTCAAAAGTGAAATTATCAAATTTACTTATTATACCTCTATCTCCATCCATTGCTATATCACACAATTTTGAAATTTTAACTTCATTATTAGTTAACTTTTCCCATGCTGCTACAAGTGGACAGTAATGAAATTCTATATTTAATTCTTCATCTGTAGTTTTTACATCCATTTCAAATACCTTTTGAACTTGTTCTGTTGCAAATGCTGTTGCAAATTCTCTTATATCATCAGTTTTAGGGAACTTATTTTGTCCATGAAAGCAACCACATTGACGTATTGCATCTCTAGCAAATTCTGCATCTACCCCCTTTTTTTCAGCTTCATCAATTAAAAAGTAAAACCAAGTTGCTCTGTGTTCAAACGCTTGTCTTAGATCCTCTGTATGCTTCTCATTAATATTTGGTACATTTTTAATCATAATTTTCTTCTCTCCTTAATCCCTCTTTTTCTTTTTCCTACTACACCTATGTATTTTGTGTATTTTATTAGATTATACTCTCTTTTTATAATTTGTAAACTTATTTCTTCAAATTTCAACCAATATCTTATTATCTTCTACAAAAAAAGTCTTAAGAATAAACAATCTATTTATTCTTAAGACTTTTAAAAATTTAAAATCCACTATTCTATTTTAAAGAAAATATATTAATTATACTTCTGCCGACTCATCAATATCCTTCATAGTCAAAGATATTCTCTTTCTCTTTTCATCAACTTCTATTATAGCTACCTTTACTATATCTCCAACTTTAACTATATCTAAAGGATGCCTTACAAATCTGTTTGCCATTTGGCTCTTATGAACTAATCCATCTTGATGAACTCCAATATCTACAAATGCACCGAAGTCTGATACGTTTCTAACAGTTCCATCTAAAACCATTCCTGGCATTAAATCTTTGAGTTCAACTATTCCTGTCTTAAGTATTGGCTTTGGCATCCCCTCTCTAGGATCTCTACCTGGCTTTTTCAGTTCTTTAATTATATCTTTTAAAGTAAGTTCTCCAACTTCTAGAGTTTCGCTTAAAGCCTTTAATCCTTGTGCTTCTGCTCTTTCATCAATATCACCTAGTTTATTCTCTTTAAGATCTTGCTTTTTATATCCTAATAGTTCAATTAGCTTTTTAGCTACACTATAAGATTCAGGATGGACTGATGTATTATCTAAAGGATCTTTACCATCATCAACTCTTAAGAACCCTGCACATTGTTCATATGCCTTTTGCCCTAATCTCTTAACCTTTAATAACTCTTTTCTTGAAGAGAATTTTCCAACTTCTTCTCTATAATCAACAATATTTTTAGCTATAGCTGCATTTATTCCTGAAATATGTGTCAAAAGTGATGGTGTTGCTATATTTAAATCAACTCCAACAGTATTAACTGAATCCTCTACAACACCTGCTAAAGATTCTTCTAGCTTTTTAGGTGTTACATCATGTTGGTATTGTCCAACACCAATTGCTTTAGGATCTATTTTAACTAATTCAGCAAGTGGATCTTGTAACCTTCTACCTATTGAAATTGCTCCTCTTACTGTAACATCTAAATCTGGATATTCCTTAGTTGCAAGTTCTGATGCTGAGTAAACTGATGCTCCTGCTTCAGATACAATTACGTATGCTAATTCTCTACCAGTTTCATTTTTTATTTCAGTAATCATTTCAGCGATTACTTCTTCTGATTCTCTAGATGCAGTCCCATTACCAAGTGAAATAACATCAACATTATGTTTAGCAATAAGTGCTTTTAACGTTTTCTTTGTTCCTTCAATATCTCTTCTAGGAACTGTTGGATATACTGCAGTATTTTCTAAGAATTTTCCTGTTGCATCTAATATTGCAATCTTACAACCTGTTCTAAATCCAGGGTCATATCCCATTACAACTTTCCCTTTAATTGGTGCTTGCAAAAGCAATGCTTTTAGATTTTCTTTGAAAATATTAATAGCACCTTCCTCACCAATATCAGTTAATTCACTTCTAATTTCTCTTTCTATTGATGGATAAATTAATCTCTTTAATGAATCCTTTATTGCAAGTTTTAGTTTCTCATCTAAAACTGAATTTTTCTTTAATACTTGGTTCTCTAAATATTGCACTATCTTGTCTTCACTTACAGTAATTTTAACGCTCAATATTTTTTCCTTTTCACCTCTATTAATAGCTAATATTCTATGAGGTGGTATTTTATTTACTGCTTCTGAATACTCATAATACATTTCATATGGTGTTGATTCTTTAGAGTCTCCCTTGCTTTCTATGTTTCCTTCTCTCATAACAAAGTCTCTTATATATTTTCTATACTTAGCTTCATCTGAGATACTTTCACAGACTATATCTAAAGCTCCAGAAATAGCATCTTCACTACTTACTACACCCTTTTCTTCGCTTATATATTTAGATGCTTCTTCATTTAGATCACCATTAAATTTGCCTTCTAAAATCAATTCCGCAAGAGGCTTTAATCCTTTTTCAACAGCCATTGTTGCTCTTGTTCTTTTTTTAGTTTTATAAGGTCTATATATATCTTCAACTTCAGTTAAAGTTGTTGCTTTTTCTAAAGCATTTCCAATTTCCTCTGTAAACTTCTCTTGTTCTTGTATTATTCTTGTAACAGCTGCTTTTCTTTCTTCTAAATTTCTTAAATAAGTAAGTCTTTCAGATAATTTTCTTAAAACTTCATCTGAAAGTCCACCAGTAACTTCTTTTCTATATCTTGATATAAAAGGAACTGTATTTCCATCATCTAAGAGTTCAATAACACTTTGAACTTGACCTAATCTTATTTCTAACTCTTTCGCGATTCTTTCTTCAATTGAATTCATAATTGCCTCCTGCTTTATATTAAATTATTTTCAAATAATTCGACTAATAATATTTTACCACATAAATTAGTATTGCCATTACTATTCTTAGTAATGGCAATACTAATCTCATATACATATTAATATTATAAACTTATTTAAATTCAAATCAAGAATTTTTTACAATCCATAGTTATAATTAGTATCCCAATAATTATAGCTAATATTCCAACAGTCCTACTACCTTTGCTTACACCATCTTTATTAGTTTGCTTAGCAAGATTAATTTGACTTAGTCCGCCAATTACTTGAGTAAATCCTAAAAATAGCATCATAATATCTATATTTATATATTCAAAAAATGTTAGCACTGCTAGGCATAACGTTATTATACTGAAAATAATCGTTGTTATTGATAATGCCTTTTGATTTATTACCATAAAACTAACCTTCTTTCACTACTTTATATAAGAATCTTAGCTAGGCTGACGAATCATACAATATTGTTTAAAAGCCATCTTTTCATCCGCAAATTCTTTTACTATATTAAACCCAAAATGTTTATAAATATTTAGATTTGCTTTATTGTGTGTTTCAAGTAAAATAGGAATCTTTTTTTCATCACATTCTTTAATCAAAGGTGAAATTAACTTACGGAAGATACCTCTACCTCTAAATTCCTTATCAATAGCAATAGTCATTAAATGATAATATTCTTCTGAAATTTCATTGAACCATAGCGGATTATCAACTTCACCTAACATTTGGCTAGCACTTATTAGAGTCTGCATCTCCTGCTCCGTTAATATTTTTATCAATTCATTATTAATTTCAGTGACTATTTCTATAAATCTATTAAAATCAACATTTCTACTATTATAACCAAGTATTGCTCCCTTACAGTTATCAATAGTATACACTTCAGCCTTTCCTAAAAATTCTCTCACTTGACTTTCAACTATAGTTTTTAAGATAAGTTGCTTCCTCTCAAGATTTCTTAGCTGATATTTCATTTTAGGATCATCAGCAAAACCTTCTAATATTAATTTGCTTATTCCTTCTATATCTTCATATTTTGCAATTACCATAAAACCCCACTCCTTTTATCAAATATAATATGTAATTAATTAAATCTACTAATACTTTTCATTAATTCCTTAAAATCAAATGTGTTGTAAAAATATATTGCACTAACTCCTAAAAATAAAACTAATATACCATATATACATATGAACTTTATTTTACTCTGCTTGTCTAACTTGAAATAATAATCAGTTTTATATTTGATGGTAAATTTGTATGCTTGATAAATACCTCCTATTATAATAAAAAATAATAATATCTTGCTCTTTAAACGGTGTGCTGATATAAACAAATATAATAATAACGGAAATCCCATATAGCAAATTATAGGAGATATTGCTTCTGCTATATAACCACCATCAAGAGGATTTACAGGTATTAAATTTGCTAAATTTAGTATTATTGAGTTAAAACATAATGCCAAAAATGTATAATCTCCTGTAAAACAATACACCACATAGTAAATAAGTCCAAGTATCCCACCAAATAATGGACCTCCTATTGCAATAAGTGCATTTTCTTTACAACTTTCAGTATTCTCATGAACTATATATGCCCCAAAGGGAGTGAACCCTCCAAAATGGACTTTTAACTTCAGTAGTTTTGCTACAATATAATGACCTAATTCATGAACAATAAGAATGAATAAATAGCCTATTGCATAATACAGATTGAATGCAAATCCTAATATTAATATTGTTACAGAAACTATAAAAAAGTTAAGTAATATCTTACCAATGCTTGGGGTTTTCATTAATTCTATCTCTTCCTCCATATTCAACTTTCCGTCTTATCAATTTCAATATTTTTGACTTGTGCCACAGTTAACCCTATTTTTTCTGCTATTATTTCTATATCTAAAACGTCCATAAGCTTTTTTGCCATACTTATTTTTTCTTCCATCCTTCCTTGTTCTTTGTATTCATTTTCAATGTCCCTTTCTTTCTGCAATTCAATCTCTACATTTCTCCAATATGAAATTGCTTCTAAATCAGTACTCATGAGTTCAAGTCCCTTTTGTGTTATTTTAATTTCCATTTCTCTCATGATTCCAAATTTACCTTTGAACTCTAGCATCCCTAATTTCACAAGTTCTTGTACTCTCCAAAATATATAGTCATCAGAAATTCTTGTTTCACTATATCCTATTGCACTTCCTACAGTTCTCGCTGATTTTCTAAATTCTTTTGGTGTAAACTTTAATATATGTATATCAAAATAATCTTCCTTGACACTTTTCATCTTACCATCATTAAAAATACGAAGTAGTGAATCATCCTTTTTTAAGGAATTCCATTGATTTATAAAATCATTGTATTCCTTCAATTCAACTTTTCTTTTTATTTTAAGAAAATATTTTAGTTTTTCAGCGCTAACTTCTCCAACTGTCCTGTATATATAAACCCTACTATCAGATTCGTCAATCTTTTCAGATACATTAATACAATAAATATGTTCAACTTTATCTTTCAAAAATTCCATAGTATACAGCATCCCACACATATCGCTACCGGATTCTCCATACCATAAATAAATTAGATCTGAGTTTTTAATTTTTGAAATTTGTTTATAAAATTTTTTATAGCCTTCCTTTAGATACTCAGTATTTTCTAAATTAAGTATACCATCTTCTTTATCAATACCATCACACCACTCTATTCTTTTATCTACATTTATATCATTCCCTATTGTTCCTATAGAAATATCATCAGGAAATACAATAATTTTCTTTCCTTCAAATAACTTTTTCTTTTTAACTGCATGTTTTAAACTTCCACCTGCACTTTGTGAAAAACATATATGAATAACATTCCCCTTAATTTTCTCCATTTTAATCATCTCTCCTTAACAAATTGAAATTTATTCAGTATATTATTTTTAACAATACAATATAAATCACTTTAATTTTCTTTCTTTTTTAAAAACATCACATCACTAAAACAAATACCCAATGCTATTGCAAATGCTCTAGTCAATATTTTAAATAAGTCTATTTCTGATGACCTAAAATAGTAATTTAAAATATAATTCAAACCCGAAATTGCAATAAAACAAATAAGCAATTTAATTACTCTTCTTCTTATCTCTATCCACTTGAATTTTCTTGAATTATAAATAGTGATAAAAATAGTAAATAGAAGATATGCGAATAGAAAAATTACATATCCTACTACAAATCCAATAGCAACTTTACTATCTATATCTTTATAAACAATAAAGCATGTAATTATAGTAGCTACTATAATTAATAAATACATAACTTTTGCAAATGATAAAGGTGCATTTTAATACCTCTCTTCATTTGTATTCATAAGGCATAATCAAAAAATAGCAAGTCCATCTGACAGCCTATTTTCTTTCATATGCCTGATATTAACTTTGCTTGATTTCCATACTCTTACTTTTATTAAAACTTTCTCTTAAATAAACCTTATTTTCACAAATAAATTTAATAAAAAATATCATTCCTATATTAAATAATATTATCCCCGATACTGCATACAAAATCATATCGGTTGGATTTAAAGTAATAGCCTTCTTTTCAACTTTTCCAAATGGAATTGATACTATCATATAAAAGATATTGTTTACAAAATATATAAACATAGGTATAAGAATATTTTCATACTTAACATATAGTATACAATTTATTATTCCAAGTAATAAAAATCCTATAAATTCCGGACCTGATCCATTAGTAAATACTGCAAAAATTATGGAAGATACAATTATTCCAACATAGATATTAAACTTCTTTGAAAGTCTTTTAAAAAATACATGTCTAAATACTATTTCTTCTGTAAAAGGTGTTAAAATAACTAAAATTATAAAAACTATCCAATAATCAGTCTTCGAATTAATAATCAATGTGCTATCATTTATAAAACTATTTGCAAAACTTGGACTAATCAAATAAATTATATCAGTCATTATATTCTTTGCTCCTATATTTAAACATGCAAAAAATATAATAACTAAAATTATTTCTTTCATATCTAATTGGCTTTTAAAATCCCTATATAATGAATTTATCTTTCCTTTAGATGGCTTAATTATGCAGCAAAGTGCAATAGTACCAAATACTTCCATAATTAAACATAAAATATTTATATTAGTATTACTAATTTTTCCAGATGGATATATACCGATAATAATTGCTATTAAAATTAGAAACATAATTAAATACATACTAATGATATGCCTAATTTTAATTTCCTTAAAACCATTATCAAACTTCAAAAAAACAGCTCCTTTCTTGATTGATTTTCTGTAATTGTGCCTAAATATATAAGTTATATTTTCACTATCCTATTATACTTATTATAAATACCCCTTGTTAAATACAACTTACACTAACATTAAATTAACCTTAAAATTCTTATTCATAGTTATTACTATCTGTTTTTGATTTGATAATAGGTAACATGATTTCAAAGCTTGTCCCAGCTTCGCTATCTATAATTCTTATACCTCCATTGTGCTTGTTTAATATCTTCTTGGTAATAGATAATCCAAGTCCCGTGCCTCCAGTTTTAGAATTTCTTGATTTATCTAATCTTACAAACAGATTAAATATATTTTCTCTATTTTTTTCTGGAATACTTTCCCCATCATCTGATAGCACAATGCAAAAGTATCTTTCTTTAATTTCAGTTTTTACACCTATTTTACTTCCAGAAGGATTGTATTTAAGCTTATTATCTAAAATATTATTAATAGCTCTAGTTAATTTTTCTTCATCCATCATTACATAATAAGGCTCCTCTAATATATCAAAATCATATTCAAATTTATTATGCTCAAATTCAGGAATATAATTTGCAATTGTTTGCCGCATAAATTCTGATATATCAGTTCTTATTAAATTGAATTTATAATCAGAATTATCATATAAGGAAAATTCAAATAAATTATTCATAAGCTTATTTGCTCTGTATGAATTTTTATTAATTATATTCAAATACTCCATTTTTTCATTTTCATCTAGATCTCTGTTGTTAATTAAGATTTCACTATACCCTAGAATAGATGAGAGCGGATTTTTTAAGTCATGTGATATGTCTAATATTAAACCTTCTCTTATCTTTTCTAATTTTTCTTTTTCTCTTATTTCATTTCTTATAGTTTCTGCCATCATATTGAAACCATTTGCCAAATCTAAGAATTCATTTTTTGTATCAATTTTAATATTTACATCATAATTATTATTAGTTATTTCCATTACTCCATTTAATAATGTTTTTATAGGTTTTATAAAAAGCTTAGAAGTTGCTTTTGCAAAAACATATACAACTAAAAGAATTAAAAAAATATTAAACGAAATTAATATTTTTATTAATATATTATGTGAAATTATTTTTGTAACTATATTAGGTTTTGTAATTTCTGAGTATGGACATCCAAATACAATTATTGAATTTTCTTCTTCTAAATACTTACTATATAATGAATACTTAATATTATGTGATTCCATGGTTGAATTATTAAAGTTTTTCAACACGGAATATGCCATGAGATCGTCATTTAATAAAATTTCATTTTCTTTTGTTAATCCAGATAAGTATATATAACTTTTTAAATCTAGACTCTTATATTCATCTATAACATTTCCTCTAGAGTACGGCACTTCATTTTTATTATTGATTTTTATAATAAACCCATCTATGTCTAGTAAATCTTCGTCATTTATGCTTGTATAATCATCATTAAGTTTATTTTCTAACTCTATGAAATAAGAATTATATGTGCTTGGATTACATAGAAATTCATATCCAACAATAGAAAATATAATACCTACTATTAATATTATAGTAATAGCAATATATCCTAGAAAATACATGAAAAATAGTTCTGCTGTAACACTTCTTTTTATTTTCTTAGCCTTCATTTATATTAACCCTTTCAATTTTGTATCCTATACCTCTTATAGTTTTTATGTACACAGGATTTTTAGGGTCATCTTCTATTTTTTCTCTAATATGACTTAAATGAACCATTATATTATTAGAATCCCCAAAATAGGATTCCTCCCATACATCCTCATAAATTTGTTTTTTAGTAAATACTTTACCTAAATTAGATATTAATAATTTTACGATTTTAAATTCTTTTGGATTTAAATCAATCTTCTTCTTCCCCTTAAAAATTTCAAAAGTTTCAGTAAATAATTTTAATTCTCCGGTTGTATATACTATGTCTTTGTGCTCAGTATAGTTATAACATCGCCTGAGATTTGATGCTACTCTAGCTGATAATTCAATTGGACTTATAGGCTTTACCAAATAATCATCAGCTCCAAGTCCTAATGCTAAAACTTTGTCTGAATCATTTCCCATTGCAGTAATGCAAATAATAGGAATTGTTGATACAGCTCGTACCTTTTGTATTACTGAAATGCCGTCAACATTTGGCATCATTGTATCTAATAAAATTAAATCTATTTTTTCATTTTCAAATATTGTTAATGCTTCTCTTCCATCAGATGCTTCATAAACATCATAGTTTTCTTTTCTCATATGTAGTGAAATAAGATTTCTAATATCCTTCTCATCTTCTGCTATTAAAATATTCATAAAAAGTTATCCCCCTTAATTTTGTTCTCAATACATTTTATCATATATTCATGTAAACTTAGGAATTAATTTCATTCTAAGGTTTTTTGATGTAAATATGTAAAGTTCAAATGAAGATTTAACATAATCAAAATGGAATTTCACTTAATATTTAATATTGATAATTTACTAATCACTTATGAATTAGTAATTATCAACTATATATGTTGCAATAAAGTTTTCACATATCTCTTAACCCGCATTTTATAAGCAAATTCTAAAATTCTTAAGTTCTAAAATTCTTTAGAATATTAGAATTTTAGAATTCCTAATTGTAAAATCATTATTGAAACTTATATAGTACTTAAATTTTTATATTGCCGAAATAAAAATCTAACTGTATAATTATTATGTAAATATTTACCAAAGGGTGGTGGGTTTGTGATTAAAAACGTTAGTAAAATATGTTCTTTTTTATTATTATTTATACTTGCACTTCTTGCCTTAAATGAATTTAAAATAATGAATTATTCAGCTGAATTAAAAAAAATATTTTACTTTTTAACGCTCATTTTAATAATGTTCTCTTCTGTTACAACCTTATTAACAAATAAATCCGGGTTTTTTAAATTTGTTAGTGTAGTAATAATGTTAGCGCTAGTAGTTGGTGGAGTTATTTCAATTCTTAAGCCAGGAATAAATATATCTTTATATGTTTGTCTAATTCTTACTGTAGTATATTCCTTAGTTGACATGTTTTATAAGGTTGCTTAATTCAGCTCACAAATAACTTTTTAGGACAAGCATTAATGAAATACTTTCAAGACAATAACATCCAACTTCTTAATTTAGAATAAATACAATTAAAATTTATAGTTTTATTAAGGGATATTCAAAAAAATATTATTTGATGAGGTGTAATATGTTAAAAAATATTTTTATAAAAGAAAATATTAAATATACTCTAATCTTAACAATATTCATTACACTTATTTGGTCTTTATTATCAGGATTATTAATGGGCATATTTGGTTTTGTTAAAGAACCTGCTTCAAATTCATCAGATTCTTTAAAATCATTGTTATATTTATTTTTACTTTGTTTTTTTAATTCAATAATGGTAATTTGGTATACAAAGAGAAGTCATTATTCAGGGAAAAAATTATTTATTAATATTTTGATTCTTATTTGGGGAATATTTAGTTTTATGACACAAATTGAAACTTTATATTTTAATAAGGCAATTCAAATGCCAACTCTAATGATACTTATTACAGTTTTTACAAGTGCTATTATTGCAATTTTTAGCGGTATTTTTGCAATAAAAATCAAAAATAGGACAACAGATCGAGTAAAAAATGAATACACCTTAAATTTATTTTCCATAAATAAAAATATAGGGAAATTTATATTTTTATCTTTTCTATATGTAGTATTCTATTTTTTCTTTGGTTACTTTATTGCCTGGCAGTTTCCTGCACTAAGGCAGTTTTATTCAGGAAGCACAAACATACTTCCTTTTTGGACTCATATGCTAAATCAAGTTAACCAAGATGCTTTTTTAATTGTATTCCAAATCTTTAGAGGCTTCTTGTGGTCATTAATAGGATATATATTACTAAAAGGTTTGTCCGTTAAAAATGAAATTGAAAGATATATATTAATGGGGCTACTTTTAAGCGTACCCTTAGCAATACCTTTAGTCGTTCCAAATGATTTCATGCCCCCAGCTATAAGATTTGGGCATTTCTTTGAATTACTTATTGAGAATTTTCTTTTTGGAGTTATATTAACTTATGTATTTCCATCAAGTAAAAACTAAGTAAAAAAATTAAAGTCACAAATTCTGTAACGTTTTTCATTACAAATTTTGTGACTCCTAGTTACATATTCTATTACTATCTGTGTACTGTAAAACGGAATATTATTAACAAAAATATTAAAGACTTATACCTGAATTTCTGTGCCTCTAAGGTGGCCATATTATACAATTTATTTACCTCCAGTTTAATTTTAAATTTTATTGGTAAATGATCAGATATCATTTTTTATCTAAAAATAAAAATTATACTTTAGGATGCTCTCTTTATTTATTACTTTATATAGTATACTATTCAAAACTCAATTTCTATTATTGCTTCAAATAAGCATTTATAAACATATCTATTTCACCATCCATTACTGCTGTAACATTTGATGTTTCTACATTTGTCCTATGGTCTTTAACCATGCTATATGGATGGAATACATATGATCTTATTTGACTTCCCCAGCCCATGTCTTTTAACTCTCCAGCCAAATCTTCAATCTTTTCTTTATGTGCTCTTTCCTTTAATTCAACTAATTTGGACTTAAGCATTTCCATAGCTGTATCTTTATTCGAAAATTGGCTTCTTTCATTTTGGCATTGGACAACTACCCCTGTAGGAAGATGTGTAATTCTTACTGCTGAATCAGTTGTATTAACATGTTGTCCTCCAGCACCTCCTGATCTATAAGTATCTATTCTAAGATCATCAGGTTTTATATTAATATCTTGCTCTTTCGTAAGTTCCGGAAGTACTTCCATTGATGCAAAAGAAGTTTGTCTTTTGCCGTTAGAATTGTATGGTGAAATTCTAACCAATCTATGAATACCTTTTTCTGCCTTTAAATATCCATATGCATACTCTCCAGTAACCTTTAAAGTAACACTCTTAATTCCTGCTTCATCTCCTGGAATTAAATCTAAAGTCTCAACACTATAGCCTTGTTTTTCACACCATCTTGTGTACATTCTTAAAAGCATTTCAGTCCAATCATTAGCATCAGTACCTCCAACACCAACATGCAGCGTTAAAATGACGTTATTCTTATCATATTCTCCACATAAAAGTACCTTCATATTATAATCATCAATCTGAGCTTGTATTCCTCTTATTGTTTGTATTATTTCATCGGAAGATTCCTCGTCATCCTCTTCCATCATTTCTTTCAATACTTCAATATCCTCAATCTGAGATTGTAATTTATCAAACCCCTCAATTTTATCTTTTATAGCTTTACTCTTTTTCGTAACTTCTTCAGCTCTTTTTATGTCATCCCAAAAACCTGCTTCTTGCATTTGACATTCTAATTCATGAAGTTCTCGTTCTATTCCTCCTCTGTCAAAGTGAAGCCCCCATTTCTTCTATAGATTTCTTTATAATAGGAAGCTTTACTAATTCTTTTTCAAGCTCAATAATCATCCATTTTTCACCTCTTTCTAATAATTAACTAATAATAATCAATTTTCAATGATTAATTATCAATTGATTTACTATTAATAATTGATAATTTCAAAAAACTACTTTGCAAAAATTCCGTAGAAAATCTCAATCAAAATTGTCACTTATAATAGTAAGCAACTATTTTTAAAAAATCTCTACGGAATTTATTATATCATATACATTCTTTTAAAAAACTCTATAGAGTTTTTCACCTTAACTGTTCACTGTTAATTAATAACTATTAACTGAACTAAGCTTCTCTTCCACAGCAATTCTTAAATTTCAGCCCGCTACCACATGGACATAAGTCATTTCTTCCATGCTTATCAAGATTTCTAACTGGTCCTACACTTGGACCTCCTGGCCCTGGATTTGCTCCAGGTCCTGCTGATGGACTTGAAGTATCAACATGAACCGCTTCTGTTTCTTGTGCAACTCTCACTCTTTCTGGTGCTCTTTCTATTCTAACATGGAATAATAGTTTAATTGTCTCTTCTTTGATTGTTTCAATCATTTCATTAAACATTTCACTACCTTCCATTTGGTATGCTTGAACTGGATCAATTTGCTTAAATGACTGAAGATGAATACCTTGTTTTAAATGATCCATATTATCTATGTGTGTCATCCATTTAGTATCAACAGCTTTTAAAAGAACAACTCTTTCAATTTCTCTTAATCTTTCTGAAGTAAATTCTTCTTCCTTTTGCTCATAGAATTTACATGCACTTTCATAAAGACTTTCAGTTATTTCTTCATTTGAAAGATTTTCAAGACTAGGTAAATCAACTGAATTTGGTGGTATACATATGTCTTGTAAGTATACCATTAAATTTAAGAATTCTTCTCTATATTCTTCAGTTTCACCTGTAATATGAGTATTAACAGAATCTGCTATAATTTCTTTTAACATTGCTAATACTTCTTCTTTTACATCTTCCCCTTCAAGAACTTCTGATCTTTGCTTGTAAATAACTCCTCTTTGTATATTCATTACATCATCATAGCCTAATAATTGTTTTCTTATATCAAAGTTATTACCTTCAACCTTCTTTTGAGCATTTTCTATAGCTTTTGAAACCATCTTACTTTCAATTGCTTCTTCTTCTTGAAGTCCTAATTTCTCAACAACTCCTTGAATCTTTTCTGATCCAAATATTCTCATCAAATCATCTTCTAGTGAAATAAAGAATGTTGATTCACCCGGATCTCCTTGTCTACCAGAACGTCCTCTTAATTGGTTATCTATTCTTCTTGATTCATGTCTTTCAGTACCTATTATCTTAAGACCACCAACTTCAATTACACCTTCACCAAGCTTAATATCAGTACCTCTACCTGCCATATTAGTAGCTATAGTAACCATTCCAAACTCACCAGCATGACTTATTATTTCAGCTTCTTGTTCATGGAACTTAGCATTTAATACTTGATGTGGTACTCCTTTTTTCTTAAGCATACTTGAAAGAAGTTCTGACTTTTCAACACTTACTGTACCAACTAATACTGGTTGACCCTTTTGATGTATATTTTCTATTTCTGATACAACAGCCTTAAACTTTCCAATTTCAGAACTAAAAACTAAATCTGGGTTGTCTATTCTAGCTACTGGTCTGTGTGTTGGAATAACAATAACATCTAATCCATAAATTTCTCTAAATTCATTTTCTTCTGTTAATGCTGTACCAGTCATACCTGCTAATTTTTCAAACATTCTGAAGTAATTTTGGAATGTAATAGTTGCAAGTGTTTTAGATTCTCTTGCAATCTTAACATTTTCTTTTGCTTCTATTGCTTGGTGAAGACCATCTGAATATCTTCTACCTTCCATAAGTCTTCCTGTAAATTCATCAACAATTATTACTTCTCCATCTTTAACCATGTAATCTTTATCTCTTCTCATGGCAAAGTTTGCTTTTAACGCTTGAGTTAAGTAATGTTGTAATTCTATATTTTCAGCATCAGCATAGTTTTCTATTTTAAATGTTACTTCTGCTTTTCTAACACCCTCATCAGTTAACATTACTGCATTAGCTTTTTCATCTTTTGTAAAATCTTTTTCTGCAACTAATTTCTTTGCAAAATAATCTGCAACTTTATAAAATTCAGTAGACTTTTCTCCTTGACCTGAAATTATAAGTGGAGTTCTAGCTTCATCAATTAAAATCGAGTCAACTTCATCAACTATAGCAAAGTTTAGTCCTCTTTGAACTCTTTCTTCTTTGTAAACAACCATGTTATCTCTTAAGTAGTCAAACCCAAATTCATTATTAGTTCCATAAGTAATATCAGCTGCATAAGCTTCTCTTCTTTGGTCATTATTTAGGTCGTGAATTATTACTCCTGTAGTCAATCCTAAGAAACCATATAATTCACCCATTTCTTCTGATTGTGTTTTAGCAAGATAATCATTTACAGTTACAATATGAACCCCATTTTCAGTTAATCCATTTAAGTAAGCTGGCAGAGTTGCAACAAGAGTCTTACCTTCACCTGTTTTCATTTCCGAAATTCTACCTTGGTGAAGTATCATTCCACCCATAAGTTGTTCATCAAAATGTCTCTTCTCAAATACTCTTACTGATCCTTCTCTTACAACAGCAAATGCTTCTGGTAAAATATCTTCTAATGTCTCTCCATTATTTAATCTTTCTCTGAATTCAGAAGTTTTTGCTTTCAACTCTTCATCTGATAGTTTTTGCAACCCTTCTTCTAAATCATTTATTTTTTGTATTGTAGGATTAAGTCTTTTTACTTCTCTTTCACTATATGTTCCAAATACGGCATTTAATAGTCCCATAATGTCATCCTTTCGAAATTCTATATTTCTTATTAATTTCTAATACATCGTTTTGATTTATAATTTGTTTCATAAATCACGTATTTTATAATTATATCATTTTAACTATGCATTTTTCAATAAAACTCATGATTTTTGTATTAAATCCTATATAAAACATCTAAATTTAACTATTTATTAATATATTAATCATAAATTATTAATAATACTTGCCAATTTTAAGCTAAAACATACTATAATCTTGCTTTTAGTTTAAAATAATATTTTTTAGTTGAGTATATTAAAAAAAATAACTGTCCAAATATGCAAGTTAAACATGCATATTGGACAGTTGTTTTTAACTTATTATATAAATTCAGGTTCTAACAAACCATAATCTCCATCTTTTCTTTTATAAATTACATTTACTTTATCACTATCTGCGTCTTGATATACAAAGAAATTATGTCCTAATAAATCCATTTGAAGAATTGCTTCTTCAGAATTCATTGGTTTAACTCCAAATTTCTTTACTCTAACTAGTTTGCCTTCATCTTCTTTTTCTAATTTAAGGTCTATATTATTTATTTCACCAAATCTTAATGATCCACCATGTTTTCTTGATAATCTGGTTTTTTGCTTTCTAATTTGTCTTTCTAACTTATCTCCAACTAAATCTAATGACTTATACATATCTGAAGTTGCTTCTTCACCTCTTAATATAACTCCATTAAATGGAATAGTAACTTCAATTATTTGTCTATTTTTTTGTACAGTCAATGTAGCTTTTGCTTCTACCTTTGATTCAAAATACTTTTCCAATTTACTTATCTTTTTTTGCACTATTTCCTTTAGTGCATCTGTTAATTCCATATTTTTTGCTATAACTGTTACTTTCATTAATGCCAGCCCCTCTCTACATGAAAAAGTTTTTTAATTTTATATGTTTAAGTTAATATTATTCTATCACTTTATTACAACTTTAACAAGATAATTATCAGTAAATTCTGATAATTATCGCAAAAAAATATCTAATCCTTGCAATTGCGGATTAGATAAACTTCAAACTATTATTTTTATATGTTTCTAATAGCTTATATAAACAGTAAAGCTAGTTGACCTGGTTTTTGACCCCACACTCGCCTGCTGGAGCTTTTGCTAATAGAAATTAACCCTCACTACTAACCCTCTCAGTACTATCTACTGGCAGGACTTACTTCTATACCGCACCATGCTCCTTAGACATTTTGTCTAAATTACGTGGATCGTTTCGCCTGCGACTGGCTTCGACTTTCAACCACAAACCTAGCTTTACATTAATATTATATATGACTTTTCGCTAAGGTCAAGAGTTTTATGTCTTTTACTTCAAATTTTTTTAATAATTTATATGCTTCATGAATTGTTGCACCTGTAGTTGTTACATCATCTATCAATATAATTTTGTATTTTTTTACTTTAATTCCTTTTTTTATAGAGAATGCATCTTTTATATTTTCATACCTTTCATCTCTTTTTAATTTCTTTTGTTCCTTAGTTTCTTTTTGTTTAACCAATACGTCTAAAACTTCAATTGATAAATCTCTAGATATCTTTTTTGCAATATATTCGCACTGATTAAAGCCCCTGTTTTTTTTCGATTTTTTTGATAACGGTATATATGTTATTATGTATTCTTCATACCTAATATTTTTACTTATATACTCTTCTAAAAATCCCGCTAATATATCTCCTGCTGTAAAATTATTTTTATATTTAAATTTTAGTATTAAATCTTTTAATACTCCGCCATAGTATCCGTAACTTATTACTTCATCTTGATATACTTCATTTATAACTTTAATACTTTTTCTGCAAGTATTACATAGTCCAAAACAATCATCGTCTTTACAAATAATACAATAATTTTCTCTTGGATATAATACTTCAATTAGCCCTTCCCATAACGTACTTATAATTCTCTTAATCGTTTTTCCCATACTCTTTTATTGAAATCTCTTGCCATATTTTTTGCCTTATCCATATCTTCTGATATATAATTTGATACTAAAAGTACTTCTGGTAAGCTTGCGTTTATATTTCTTATTTGACCACATACATATAAAATCTTTTTGTAATTATATCTTTCATTATCAGAAAACATTATTATGCTATCATCGATATAGCAATATTCAAGTAACTCCTCTATTTTATTAGTTATTATAAATATTGCCTTATCTTTATATTTCGATACTCTTTCGCATCTTTTTATTTCATCACTTTTTGAAACTTTTATTATTTTAACTTCTGAAAGCTTTAACTTGTTAGTAAAATAATCATAAACTATATTAAGTTTTTCTTTATTAGGTACATAGATTGCTACTTTATGATTATTTTCTTTGAACCATTTGAGATAATCATAAAGAGTGTATGGAATATCTATATTTAAATCTATTCTAGTTGTTAATATCCTAGGCTCTACAAATGGTTTTTTATAGTTGTATGCTGCAAGTTCAAACTTTTCACCAACTAATGCCATTTTTTCTATGCTATATAATAAAACTCTTTCTCCTAAATTGGCACAAATCTCTAATCCATCTCTTACATTTACACTACTTGAATTTGAAAAATATGTTATATCATCAAAAATAACCAAATCATATTGCCCCTCAATTTTTGTTAAATTATCGTGATGTGTGAATACCAAATTAGTAGTTGAAAATCCTTTTTCAATATGTGAGTAAGTTATATTCAAATTAATTTCTCTTATTATATTAATTAATTCTCTGTTCTCTGCATCTTTTCCCCAAACATATAGTACTTTCCCATTATTTTGAGCGACATTGCTTATTATATTAGAAAAAATACAAGGTGTATTAAATGGAACTGTAATTATTGTTAAAAATTTAATATTTTTTTTATACCAATAATCTATTTTATCATATGCATACTTTAATTCCTCTTGAGTTACTTTGCATACATCCACCATACTCTTTCTCCTTTCAATTACTCTTCAAACTCTTCTTTAGTTATTATATCTCTAATTCTATGCTTTAAAGCTGAATATCGTTCTATACTATTTGTATTATTAATCATATACATTAATGCTTTTTGAAATCCAACTACAACCACCAATTGTTTTGCCCTTGTGATTCCTGTATAAAGTAAATTACGATTCATTAAAAAAGGTGATCCCATAAATACAGGAATAATAACAACTTTAAATTCACTTCCTTGACTCTTGTGGATGGTAGTTGCATATGCTAAATCTAATTCATCTAGAAAGCTAAAATCATAAATAATTTTTCTTTCATCATCAAATATAATGGTTAACGCTTTCCTCTCTTCATCGATGCTTTCAATAAAACCTAAATCACCATTAAATACTCCAGCACCTTCACTTTCTCCAAATCCATTTGCTCTAACCCACTTTAAAGTATAATTATTCTTTGTTTGCATGACTTTATCGCCTTCTCTAAATACTATATCTCGAGAAGTTTTTTCTTTCTTATCTTTTGATGGTGAATTAAATACTTTTTGAAGACTAGTGTTCAAATTATTAACTCCAAGTGTTCCTTTTCTCATAGGAGTTAGCACTTGCATATCCTTTAGTATATCCCAAGATTTATTAAATTTAGGAAGTCTTCTGTTCATTAAATCTATTATTGTATTTAAAATTTTATCTTGATCATTTTCATTAATAAAAAAGAAATCCTTATCTTTTTGATTTAACAAGGGCATTTCACCCTGATTAATCTTATGTGCATTTATAACAATTAAGCTTTCTGCACCTTGTCTAAATATTTCTTTTAATCTTACCACTTTTATATATTCACTCTCTATAAGGTCTTTTAATACGTTTCCTGGTCCAACAGAAGGCAATTGATCAACATCCCCAACAATTATAAGTCTTGTGCCCAAATTGATTGCTTTAAGCAGATTCTGCATTAGCATTATATCAATCATAGATGCTTCATCAATTATTATTACATCACAATCTAATGGTGATGATTCTCCCTTTTCAAAAACTGATTCATCTTCTTCTGAAACACCCATTTCTAAAAGTCTATGTATTGTTTTTGCCTCTCTTCCTGTAGATTCAGTCATTCTTTTAGCTGCTCTTCCAGTTGGAGCTCCAAGTATTACTTTCATACCATTATTTTCATAAATATGGATTATAGCCCTTATAATTGTCGTTTTACCCGTTCCAGGACCACCTGTGATTATTTCTATACCATTATTAAATGCACCAAGAATTGCTTCTCTTTGAGACTCTGCAAACTGTATTTTATGCTCCTTTTCAAAAACATCAACTTCAAAATCAACATCTGAATTTATAGTTTGTATTTGTTGCAATCCCAAAGTAATAATTTTACTCGTTACCCCAAGTTCACAATAATAATATTGAAGTAAAAATCCAATTTCAACATCATCTATCTTTTCAATAATTATTTTTTGCTGCGCTGCCATATCATATATATTTTTTTCAATTAATTCCTTAGATATCAATAAATTTTTTTCACATTCTTCTATTATATTACTTTTAGGCATAAATGTATTTCCCGTAGCACAAAACTGATTCATTACATACTTAATTCCACTTTGAATCCTAAATTCTGAGATACTCTCTACTCCAATGCTCATGGCAATTCTATCTGCTGTTTTAAATCCAATACCTGAAATTTCATCACATAATATATAAGGATTATCTGATACTATTTGTTTTGCATTTGATCCAAATTTCTTATAAATTTTAATACATTGATTATTAGTTACTCCATGTTTATTGAAATATAAAATCACATTTTTAAGACCTTGCTGTTCTATATAAGACTCATATATAATTTGAAACTTTTTCTCTCCTATACCTTCTATCTCCATTAGTCTTTCAATGTGATTTTCCATTATATCTAAGGTTTGTTTACCAAATTGTTCTATTATCTTCTTAGCTGTAACTGGTCCAATTCCATGTATTATTCCCGCACTTAAATACTTTTCTATTCCATCTAAGGAAGTTGGAATAAGTTCTTCATAATCTTGAATATTAAATTGATTTCCAAACTGCTTATGTACTGTCCAGTATCCTGTTAATTTGACATTTTGACCTTCCTTTATAAAAGGAACTGTCCCTACAGCACTAACTAACTCTTTTTCATTCCTAATTTTACAAACTACATAACCAGTATCTTCACTTTTAAAAACAATGTTCTCAACAAAACCATTTAGAACTTCCATAGAATCTCTCCAAATCTTTTATATAATATTTACTCATATTCTTGACAATATAACTTAATTCTAACACAAATCTTAATTTCAAAATTTCACTTTTATTTTTCTTTTTCAATTATATCATAATATATATGTTGCAAAATGATTCTTCATTTCAAATTTAAGAAATTCTGTAAGAATTTCATCCACAATTGTCAATTGTAAATTGCAATATATATATACTTTAAAATAATTAAACATTGCTCGTTGTCCATTACCGATTATTTTCTTATATCTACTTATTTTTTAATCTGTAGAGAATTTGTTCCTTAATTTTGCATTGTAAAAGTTCCTATGTATCTAAAAAGAGCTGTCTCAAAATAAATTTGAGACAGCTCTTATATTATTCTATAAATATTTTTTTATTTCTTCTACTTTATTTAATTGCTCCCATGGTAAGTTAAGATCATTTCTTCCAAAATGTCCATAAGCAGCTGTTTGTTTGTAGATTGGTCTTCTTAAGTCAAGATCTCTTATTATAGCTCCTGGTCTTAAGTCAAATACTTTTTCTACTATTTCAGCTACCTTATCTTCTCCAATTTTTCCTGTTCCAAAAGTATCTACTTCAATAGAAACCGGCTTTGCAACACCTATTGCATATGCTAATTGGATTTCTAACTTGTCAGCAACTCCTGCAGCAACTAAATTCTTAGCTACCCATCTTGCAGCATATGCAGCTGATCTATCTACCTTTGTTGGATCTTTTCCTGAGAAAGCTCCACCACCATGTCTACCATATCCACCATATGTGTCAACAATTATCTTTCTTCCAGTTAATCCTGAATCTCCTTGAGGTCCTCCAACAACAAATCTTCCTGTTGGATTAATGAAATATTTAGTTTCATCATCTAATAATTCTGCTGGTACAACAGCTTGAATTACATATTTTTTTAGATCTTCTTGAATTTGTTTTAAAGTAACTTTTTCATCATGTTGTGTAGATATTACAATGGTATCAATTCTCTTTGGTTTATTGTCTTCATATTCAACAGTAACTTGAGTTTTACCATCTGGTCTTAAATAACTTAATGTGTTGTTCTTTCTTACTTCTGTAAGCTTTCTTGATAATTTATGAGCCATAAATATTGGAAGTGGCATAAATTCTTCTGTTTCATTAGTTGCAAAACCAAACATCATACCTTGATCTCCAGCTCCAACTGCTTCAACATCATCCTTTTCACCTGCTCTAGATTCAAATGCTTCATTTACACCCATAGCAATATCTGCTGATTGTTCATCTATTGCTGTAATAACGGAACAAGTGTCACAATCAAAGCCATACTTAGCTCTATCATATCCAATTTCTCTTACAGTTTCTCTAACTACTTTAGGAATATCAACATAACAATTTGTTGATATTTCTCCCATTACCATAACCATACCTGTAGTTGTGCATGTTTCACAAGCAACTCTAGCAAGTGGATCTCTTGCTAAAATAGCATCTAAAATACCATCTGAAATTTGGTCACACATCTTATCTGGATGTCCTTCTGTAACTGATTCTGAAGTAAATAACTTTTTCATACTTTTCTCCCCTCAACTTAACTTTTTATCATTTCTTATAATTTTATTTTCTCTTAACAAAATATATATGCTTAACTTTTAAAATGTAATATAGCTTTACTCGCGATTAAATACTATATTGTTATATAATTACAAATTTGTTGCTAATCATTTGGAATTTTTATTATTCTTTCGTAATTTAAGTCTGTACAAACTTATAAATTGAAATAAAAAAAACCCTTCGATAAGAAGAGTGCGATTTTAATAATCCTTTTCTTATCTCGTAGAAATATATCTACAGGAATTGGCACCTTATATAATACAGGTTGCCGGGTTTCATAGGGCCCTTTCCCTCCACCTCTCTTGATAAGAGTTCTATATTTAATTTTCAACAGTATTCTATCATAAAATTTATAATTAGTCAACATTTCAAATTAATCTTTTTGTCCTATGATTGTTTTTTGTTTTTATACATTTTTTTGTTCTCTGATTTAATTTTTCCTTATTGTTAAGTAAAAATATAACTTCAAACACCCCATATAGTTATATGCTCTTTTTATTTGTTGACAAATAAAAAAGAATAAACTAAGTTTATTCTTTTCTTGGTGGAGGAAGATGGATTCGAACCATCGAAACTAACGTAACAGATTTACAGTCTGCCCCCTTTGGCCACTCGGGAACTCCTCCATATTTAATTGTCATTACAATGCAAGTTTTTCACCTATCTATTTTCTTGCATTATCTTACTGGAGCTGGCAATAGGAATCGAACCTACAACCTGCTGATTACAAGTCAGCTGCTCTACCGTTGAGCCATGCCAGCACATTGTTTAGTTAAGAGTAAGAGTTAAGAATTAACAGTTAACAAGTAATAGTTATAAACTTTGTTTTAAATGGTGGGCACAACAGGGTTCGAACCTGTGACCCCCTGCTTGTAAGGCAGGTGCTCTCCCAGCTGAGCTATGCGCCCATTTTAATGGTGGAGGAAGATGGATTCGAACCATCGAAACTAACGTAACAGATTTACAGTCTGCCCCCTTTGGCCACTCGGGAACTCCTCCATATTTAATTGTTGTTATAATACAAGTTTTTCACCTATCTATTTTCTTGCATTATCTTACTGGAGCTGGCAATAGGAATCGAACCTACAACCTGCTGATTACAAGTCAGCTGCTCTACCGTTGAGCCATGCCAGCACATTGTTTAGTTAAGAGTAAGAGTTAAGAATTAACAGTTAACAAGTAATAGTTATAAACTTCGTTTTAAATGGTGGGCACAACAGGGTTCGAACCTGTGACCCCCTGCTTGTAAGGCAGGTGCTCTCCCAGCTGAGCTATGCGCCCATTTTAATGGTGGAGGAAGATGGATTCGAACCATCGAAACTAACGTAACAGATTTACAGTCTGCCCCCTTTGGCCACTCGGGAACTCCTCCATATTTAGTTATTTAAAACTATTGATTTATTACCAATCAACAATGATTAGTATATCTTCAAAAAGCTTTTATTTCAACTCCCATATCACTCAATCTAGTCAAATTAAGTCTTTTTTTCTCTAAATTACTGCAAAATACTCTTGTTTAATATAGTGATCCTATTTTTTTTATCTTTTGATCAATCCGCTCTAAATCCAGAAATGAAGAGCTTATTTCATGTATTTGTTTGTAATCTCCTGTTGTAAGTCTTTGCCTTAACAATGTAAAAATACTTACTACACCTTCTTCATCATTATAATCTTCGTAATACTCTTTTATTTTTCCTAAATCAAATGCAGATAATTTTTTAATTATTTTTTCTAGGTCTCTTTTATCATTAGATGATAATCTTTCTAATACTTTTCTCTTATCAAATTTATATACTGCTTGAGAATAAGATACAGCTTCCTTACTAACCTCTTCTTGAGTCACACACTTACTTTGTGGCTCCCAATAAAATATTAAATAAATATTTGTTATTACTATACAAACTGAAAATAAACATATTAATTTTTTTTTCATATTTACCTCCTTTCTTAGTATTATTTTCCACAAATTATTTTTTTATACTATTTTTTCTATATTTCTCATATATATATTTTATAAAGGGGGTATCTATCCTTGAATAAAGAAGATATTAATGTTAACTCTACCATCTCCTATAACTTAACTCTAGAAATCAAAGATTACATCACTAAAAATACTGTAATAGTTTGTATTGGCACTGACAAATGCATTGGAGATTGCTTAGGTCCTTTAGTTGGATCTATATTGACAGAAAACTTTTTCCCCCTACCCGTTTACGGAACTCTATCCACTCCAATTCATGCCTTAAATATAGATGAACGTTTAGATGAAATATATTCTAATCATCCTAATGCCTCTATAATCGGTGTTGATGCTTGCTTAGGTGATACTGAAGATATCGGAGAAATTCGTATAAGAGACTATGCAATACACCCTGGCAAAGGAGTTGGAAAAGAACTTCCTGAGGTTGGAATTGCATCAATTATAGGTATTGTCGATTCAATTAATAATTCTGAATTGTTTTTTTCACGTAGTATCCGACTTTCTTTTATTATGAACATGGCTAAAATTATATCTAGAGCATTTATCGAATCTTATAATTTAAATCGTGGACAGTTCCCTATGATTTAAGTGGCATTTAAAAATAAATAACAGTCAAAAATATATTTTTTCGACTGTTATTTACACATTATTCTATAAGAACTATTTGTTGTGAATTTACGTCACTATCTAGCTTATCTATATAACTAAGTACTTTACCAGTTCCCTTAGCAACACATTCAACAGAGTCGTCAGCAACAGTAGTTACCACTCCTGTTTTAAATTCTATAAGCTTATCTAAGCCATGTATTAATGCTCCTCCACCTGTCATTACTATTCCTCTTTCTATTATATCTGAAACTAACTCAGGTGGTGTTTTTTCTAATACTTTCTTTACTGTATCTACTATAATTTCTATAGGCTCTTTTATTGCATTTCTTATTTCTTCTGTCGTAATTTCTATTTCATCTGGCAATCCTGTTATAAGATTTCTTCCCTTCATCATGCATGCTAAGTTCCTAGAATTTTTGAACGCTGAACCAATATTTATTTTTAAATCTTCAGCAGTTTTTTCGCCTATCATCAATTTGTATTCGTTACGTACATATTTTATTATAGCATCATCAAATTTATCGCCAGCTACTTTTATTGATTCTCTTTCCACTACTCCACCTAATGAAATAACTGCAATATCACAAGTACCGCCTCCGATGTCTACTACCATACATCCATTTGGTTTAGTAATATCCAAGCCAGCTCCAATAGCTGCTGCTAATGGTTCCTCTATTAAATAAACTTTCTTAGCACCGGAGTTCATCGCTGCATCAATAACAGCTCTCTTTTCAACTTCTGTAGCTTGAGATGGTACACAAACAATCACTTTAGGTGCTCTAATATTTCGTTTTCCACATGCTTTCTTTATAAATTCTTTTAGCATCTTTTGTGTTATATCATAATCTGAAATAACTCCATCTCTTAATGGTCTTACTGCAATTATATTTCCAGGGGTTCTTCCTATCATTTTTCTTGCGTCTTCCCCTATAGCCAACAATTTATTATTATTTTTATTTATAGCTACAACAGAAGGTTCTTTTAATATTACCCCTTTACCTTTCACATAAACTAGTACAGTTGCTGTCCCTAAGTCAATTGCAAGGTCTGTCCCCGTTCTCCAAAAGCACATCTTTTATTCACTCCTATAATACATATTAATACCTATGTTTACATAATTCTACTAATATTATATTATAGACTTAATTTTATTAAGATTCAATAATTTTATATTTCATTTGTGTAGCCTTTCCACCTCGAATATGTCGTTCAGCCTTATTTAATTCTAAAATTAAATGTGTTTCTTCTGCAATTTCAGGATTGATTTTTAGAAGTCTCTCTGTCATATCTTTATGAATCGTGCTTTTACTAACACCAAAAACTTTAGCTGTTTTCCTTATTGTAGCTTTTGAATCTATAATATACTTTGCAACATCTAATACCCTTTCCTCAATATAATCTTTCAAAATACCACTTCCTTGATTTTATCTTTTATTAGTTTTTATCTTACAATTTTTTTATTCAAATAATTATTTTCTTATTAGTCATTCATTTTAATTAAAATGAATGACTAATATTTGTTTTTTATATGTCTAATATTTTACTTGGACTTTAATGTAAAATACTTTTCTGGATTAACTTGCTCGCCCTTAGCATCAATTACTTGTAAATTTAAAAATTCTCCAAATACTTCTTTACTAAATACCTTTGCAGTGTCTCCAACTTTAGCAATCACTTGATTTTCTTTAACCTTTTCTCCTTTTTTTACCAATACGTTTGAGTCAAGATTTCCATATCTTGTTTTTAATCCATTGGCATGTTTAATTTCTACAACTACGCCTTCTTCAACACCTGAATTTTCTATTAGTTCTACTATTCCTTCTGCTGCTGCCTTAACTTCAGTTCCTATTTTTGATTGTAAATTCACACCTCTAATGGTTCTATAAACACCTTCTTCCATCTTTACTGGTGCAGGGTAAGTATACTTTCTACTTTCAATACCCTCTATAGGATTTGAAAAGTTCATAGTATTAGTTGTAGCTACAGTAGTAGATTTTTCAGCCTTTGTTTTATCAACATTATTTTTGCTAGTATCAGGAGCCTTTTCTACTCTCTCTGCATTTGGAATCTCATTAATTGTTTTTTCCTCATTGCTAGAGTTCAACGTCAAATCTTTATTTATCTCTTCTACTTTATTAACTTCATTTTTACTACTAATCATTTTGTAGGAAATAGTTCCAACAGTAACTATTATGCAAAGACAAAGGAATAAAGCGATATAAAATCCCTCCTTCCTAATTAAATTTTTAAACTTTTCTTTTAAATTTTTGTCCAATATGAACACCTCCTATTGTTATAGTTCCCTTTTTATGAAAAATAATACATAAATATTTTTTTATTGTATTTTTATAATCCCAAATTTATGATTTCCATTTAAAATATTATTAATTTAGTTTAGATTATATCCAATTCCAAATTTTCTAAACAAAAAAATAGAAGCACTATCTATTTTTAGTTATCTAAAAACAGATAGTGTTTCTATCTGAGTAGGTTATTAATTTACACTAACAATTAATGTTTCAAATCATAGGTTTTCTTTATGTTAAAAGTTCTTAATTGCGCTTAAAAAGTTCTTTTTTATACTCACACTTTTTATCGGTGGGTACTTTTTTCTAAGGTGTAAATTTTATTTTTTGAATTTCAACTCCACTATAGTAATGTTTAAGAATCTCATCATATTTCGCCCCATTTTGTGCCATGGCATTTGCTCCCCATTGACTCATTCCAACCCCGTGCCCATAACCTATACAATTTATTTTTACTATATCTTTTTCAAAATCAAATTTGAAATTTGTTGAATTTAAATTAAATAATTCTCTAAATTCAGTTCCTTTTAATGTCTTATCACCAATTTTAATTTCTTTAACGCTTCCTGATTCAGTATAACTTTCAATTTTAATTAGCAACGATAAATTACTTTTTTTTAAATTAGCAGTAGAATACTTTGCATTGATTTTATTTATAAATTCACCTATAGGAATTTGTATAGTGGTTTTATATTTAGGTGCAATTTCTTCTCCTTTACTTTCTTCAGATTTTAAGTAGGGTACATCCATTGAAAAAACATCCTTTGCATCTTCAGTTTTACCCGAACTAATCGCAAAAAATTGTGGATATTTTAACACTAAATCGTCATAAGTAAGAACTTGAGACTTTGTATCTAGAACTGCTTTTTTTATCTTATCCCAGTTAATCTCCGCCTGACTACTACTCCATTTAGCTATTCGCTCTTCTTTATTCATATATACTTGGCAATTAGTTGTATCACAAATTTCAGCACCTTTATTTTTTGCATCTTTGCATGGATCGTTTCTTCTATTCATATAAAATGTCCTTGCAGCTATTGCCTGAGCTTTTAAAGCTTCTTCATTAAAATTTGCTGGAACTTCGCTTGCTACAACTCCCATTATATATTCTTCTAAATCTAGTTCCTCTATTTTATCTTCTTCTTTACGATAAATTTTAACTTTGCCGTTAATCGGAAATATTATTTCCGAACTATTAACTATATTGTTATTATTTAAATTAAAAACATTAATACTTTCTTTACTTACTCTTAAAAAAATTAACGGTAATACTATTAATATAGCAAAAATAATTAAAGTTATAATAGTAATTATCTTTATGCTACTATCAATTTTTATATTTGTAATTTTCATTACTCGACCTCCTAAAACATGCACTATAAAGTATATGTTTTAGTTTTATTATTATGATAATTATGTTAACTTAAAAATGGCATGTTAAATTTGGATGCACAATGTACCGTTCACATGTAAGAATCTAGGTTTTCTATTCCATTCTTCTAACTTGCTCTGTGAGTTTATTCGCCCATTGTGCATTAGTCATTAATTAAAAATATATCTCTAAGTAAATTTGAAAACTTTACTTTAAGTTAATCAATTTTGAAAAGTCTATTATTTTTTTATACATCTATTCTGTATATTTCTGCTCCCAAACTTCTAAATTTGTCCTCAATATTAACATAGCCTCTATCAATATGATAAATATCACTTATTTCTGTTTTACCTTCTGCTATTAATCCACTTAGTATCATCGCTGCTCCAGCTCTTAAATCTGTTGCTCTAACTTCACACCCTGTAAATTTAGATACTCCTTCAATTATAGCAATTCTGCCATCAATTTTTATATTCGCACCCATTCTATTAAGTTCAACAACATGCATAAATCTATTTTCAAAAACTGTTTCTGTAATAACACTGACTCCTTCAATTACAGATAATAAGCTCATCATTTGAGCTTGCATATCAGTTGGAAATCCTGGATATGGAAGTGTCTTTATATCTAATGGTTTCTTAGGACCTCTTCCATCTACTATTACAGAATCATTCTTATAATCACTAAAAATAATTCCGCACTCTTTTAATTTCTCTATTACAGGCCTTAAATGCTCTTCATTTACTCCGTTAATCTTTATTTTGCTATTTGTAATAGCAGCCGCTATCATAAATGTTCCAGCTTCTATCCTGTCATATATAGGCGTATAATTTATTCCTTTTAAGCTTTTTACCCCATCTATTGTTATTTTGCCAAGTCCTGCACCTTTTATCTTAGCACCCATCTTATTTAAAAATCTTGCTAGATCCCATATTTCTGGTTCTTCCGCTGCATTTTCTATTATTGTTGTGCCTTCTGCAAAAACTGATGCCATCATAATATTTTCTGTTGCACCAACTGAAGGAAAATCTAAGTATATTCTACTTCCAATCATCTTTTTTGCTTTTACTTCTACAAATCCATGACCTATTATGACATCAGCTCCAAGTAGCTTAAATCCTTTTAGGTGCAAATCTATCGGTCTACTGCCTATATTGCATCCACCCGGTAGTGATAATTTGCAATACCCAAATCTAGCAAGCATAGGTCCCATAATTAAAAATGATGCTCTCATTTTTCTCATAAGCTCTGCATTAGCATCCATTTCCACTATATTCTTTGTATCTATCGTTAATTTATTATTCAAATTTGAAATATGAACATCACAGTTTAATTCACTTAATAACTTGCAAATAACTTCTACATCTTCTAATCTAGGTGCATTATCTATAACTATAGATTCTGGACACAATATAGTTGCTGCTATTATTGGTAAAATCGAATTTTTTGCGCAGCTTATATCAACTTCACCCTTAAGTTCTTTTACTCCTTTAACTACTATTTTCTCCATATTATCCTCCATATTAAATTGTTAGACATCTTAAAATAACATTCCAAATATTCGGAATATATTTTATATCAGGCAAATACGTGAATTTTACCTAGCACAAGCTATTAGCAAAATTCACTCAAATAGTATGATATAAAACAAACAATCTACTTGGATCTTTTTAAAGATGCTTTAGTATATTGCAAATATTATTGGTGTTCCAATTATTATATGAGATCCCGTATTATACCTAATTATTGCCAAATTAATTTTTTCTCCATTACTTAAATATCCATTTCCTGTATAACCATTATTAATTCTTAATAAATTTATTTTTTGTATATTGTTTTCATTTGCTAATTTGTCTATAGAATAATTATTATCCAGATCCTTTTCTTTTCCTTCATAGTAAAATAAGTATTGTATGTTTTCTGATTCTTGATCTTCTAATTTTTGAAGTATACTTTTCAAATCTACTGTTGTATACTTAGCATTTTCATTTATTAATGTTATTTCAACATAAGTATATTTATCTTCACACCACAGTTTTATATTAGTATGAAAATTATTATCAAAGGTTTCAAACTGATTTTTATTAATTTCTCTATAGTCACCATTTATCTTTTTAATTAAATATTGTTTTATCCTATCACTTTCTTTTTCAATATTATCTCTTGTTTTATATTGAAGTTTTACACCATTTTCTTGAAATTCACTTACACTTCTTATATTTGTTTCTAAAGCACTAAATGAATTTTTAGAATTAATTACTTCCTTCGAAACAGCTCCAATATTAAAAAAAGATAATAATATAAAAATTAGTATACTGAATTTTACCTTCATAGTAATCCCCCCCTAATTTATCTTTTTTTAATTATGAACATCTCTTTCAATTTTTATTCTCTTTATATCGAGTTATATATATATAATATAAATTTATTAAATTTTTGTGATAGATTGTCAATATCTAGAATAAAAATATAAAAAAATTAAAGGGGCTGTTGCAAAACTAACGTAGTTAGTTTTGTGGCAGCTCATTTTTTTATAAAAAAAATAAAAAATGTGAATTCAAAAGAATTCACATTTTTAGTATAATTAAATTATGTTAAAAACCAAATTATACAATAAAAATTATAATCAATTTAATGATAATTATCAACTTATATTACCATTAAATTTAGAAAACTTAATACCAGAAGATGATTCAGTCCGCTTGCTAAGCCATATATTGGAGGGATTAAATTATACAAAGTTGTATCAGGCGTACTCTTCCGTTGGAAGAAAACCGGCAGTGGAACCAAAAATCATGTTCAAAATAGTATCGTATGCTTATTCTCAAAATGTTTATTCTAGTAGAAAAATAGAGAAAGCATGCAAAAGAGATATAAATTTCAAGTGGCTACTTCAAGGCTATAAAGCACCTGATCATGCTACCATTAGTAGATTCCGTAAAGAATATCTTTCAAATGAAGTAATTGAAGATTTATTTTATCAACAAGTTAAATATCTAGCAGCTCAAAATGAAATATTATTTGAAAATGTATTTATTGATGGTACTAAAATCGAAGCGAATGCCAATCGTTATACTTTTGTTTGGAAGAAATCCATTTATAAAAATGAGGCAAAAATGTTTGATAAGATTCTTACTCTTGCTGAAAATATCAATCTTGAAGAATCGAGAGACTTTATTGCTAAAAAAGAAACATTGATAGATGATATTGATAAAATTCTCGAATGGCTTTTATATGAAAAAGATAAAAGAAACATAGAGTTTGTTCACGGTATTGGTAAAAGAAAAACTGCAATTCAGAAATGGATAGAGCAACTATTTGAATATAAAGAAAGACAAGAAAAATATAATTTCAGTAAAAACATATTATCAAAAAGAAATAGTTATTCTAAAACTGATACAGATGCAACTTTTATGCGTATGAAAGATGACCATATGAGAAATGGTCAATTGAAACCTGCATATAATGCACAAATCGCAGTTGAAAGTGAATACGTAACCGGGGTCGGAATATTTGATGATAGAAATGATATAGCAACATTAATACCTATGCTTAATAATATGCAAGAAAAAATTGGGTATAAATATCTTAATGTAATTGCAGATTCTGGTTACGAAAGTGAGGAGAACTATTTATTTTTAGAATCTAACAATCAAACTCCGTATATAAAACCACAAACTTATGAAAAGTGGAAAAAAAGAAGTTTTAAAAATGATATTAGTAAACGTGAAAACATGAAATATGATGCAGAATCAGATTTATATATTTGCCATAATGGTAGAAAGTTGATTCCGACCTCTATTATTAATAGAAAATCCGCCAGTGGATACAAATCAGAGGCTACTATCTATGAGTGTGAAAGTTGTGATAACTGTGCTCATAAATCGAAGTGCACGAAAGCAAAAGGAAATAGAAAGATGCAAGTTTCAAAAACTTTTGTGGAAAAGCGTGAAATATCTTATAGAAATATCACAACTGAATTTGGAACTAAATTAAGAATGAACAGATCTATTCAGGTCGAAGGAGCATTTGGAGTTCTAAAAAGTGATTATGAATTCAATAGATTTTTAACACGTGGAAAAAATAGTGTTAAAACTGAATTTATTTTGCTTTGTTTTGGCTACAACATTAACAAATTGCATTCAAAAATACAAAATGAAAGAACCCAAAATCATCTTCATGAATTAAAATCTACTGCCTAATTATGGAATAAAATAAGTAGGCTTATTTGAGTGCGCTTGAAATTCAGAAATCTCCCCAAAATTGATTTGATATTTCAATTTTGGGGAGATTTCTTTCTTTGAATCGAAAAGGAGCATCGCTCCTGATCGAAAATCAATCATTTTGCGACACTCCCTTTAATTTTTATTAAATTCTATTTATTATTAGATTTCTTTAATATTAACCTTTGTTTCGCTCTAGATAATGCTGATTCTGCTCTATCTTTATTATACTTATCAGCTTCCTCTAGCCTTTTTTTTGCTCTTGTCATTGCTTCTTCTGCTCTTATTTCATCAATATCTTCTTCAAATTCAGCCGCATCACTACATATTGTCATTTCATTTGTAGTAATATGCACGATTGATGTTGAAATAAATAATTGATCTTCAACGCCCTTAGAATCTTTAAATTTAGCAATACAAGGTATAGTACTTGATATCATATTTTCATGGCTTGCTAATACTTCAAAGTCTCCATCAGTATTTTTTAAAAATACTTTTTCAACTTCGCTATTATAAACCTCATGATTTGGTGTAATAATTTTTAGTAAAAAGGTACTAGCCATTATTGCTCATCCCCTATCCTAAACTTTTTGCTTTTTCTATAACATCGTCAATAGATCCTGCAAATAAGAATGCTGATTCTGGCAAAGTATCATATTTACCTTCAAGAATTTCTTTAAATCCTCTTATTGTTTCTTTTATCGGAACATATTTACCTTTCATTCCAGTAAATTGTTCAGCAACTGTAAATGATTGAGATAAGAACCTTTGTATTCTTCTTGCTCTAGCTACAACTGCCTTATCGTCATCTCCTAATTCATCTACACCTAAGATAGCTATAATATCTTGTAATTCTTTATATTTTTGAAGAACATTCTTAACATCCGAAGCTACTTTATAGTGCTCTTCTCCAACTATTCTTGGATCTAATATCCTTGATGTAGATTCTAGTGGATCTACTGCAGGATATATACCAAGTTCAGCTATACTTCTAGATAAAACTGTTGTTGCATCTAGATGTGAGAATGTTGTTGCTGGTGCTGGATCTGTTAAGTCATCTGCTGGAACATATACAGCTTGAACTGATGTAATAGAACCATTAACTGTTGATGTAATTCTTTCTTGTAATGCTCCCATTTCAGTTGCAAGTGTTGGTTGGTATCCAACTGCTGAAGGTGTTCTTCCAAGTAATGCTGAAACTTCAGAACCTGCTTGAGTATATCTGAATATGTTATCTATGAATAATAATACATCTTGACCTTTATCTCTAAAGTATTCTGCCATAGTTAAACCAGTTAATGCAACTCTCATTCTAGCACCTGGTGGTTCATTCATTTGTCCAAATACCAATGCAGTTTTACTGATAACTCCTGATTCCATCATTTCATGATATAAATCATTACCTTCTCTTGATCTTTCACCAACTCCAGTAAATACTGATAATCCACCATGTTCTTTAGCTATATTGTTTATTAATTCTTGGATTAAAACTGTTTTACCAACTCCAGCTCCTCCAAATAGACCTATCTTACCACCTTTTTGATATGGTGCAAGTAAATCTACAACCTTAATTCCTGTTTCAAACATCTCTGGCTCAACTGCTAGATCTTTAAATGCAGGAGCTGGTCTATGAATTGGATATCTTTCCTTTATATTTACTTCTCCACAATTATCAATAGGCTCTCCTAAAACATTAAACAATCTTCCGAGTACTTCTTCACCTACTGGAACAGAAATAGGACTTCCTGTATCAACAGCATCCATTCCTCTTTTTAAGCCTTCTGTAGCTGACATGGCAATTGTCCTAACTATATCGTCTCCAACATGTTGCTCAACTTCAGCTACTAATTCATGATCTCCCATCATAATAATAATTGCATTATATAAATTAGGAAGAGAATCTGAATCAAACTTTATATCTATTACCGGTCCAATTACTTGAACTACTTTTCCTATCTTTCCAGGCATAAGATACCTCCTTACTATTTTTGAGCTGCCGCTCCTCCAACAATTTCACTTATTTCGGCTGTAATAGCACCTTGTCTAATTCTATTATATTTAAGTTTTAAATCAGACAATAAATCATTTGCATTTTTTGTAGCTCCATCCATAGCCGTCATTCTTGAACTTTGTTCACTACATTTAGAACTTAATAAAATACCTCTGATTTTTCCTTTTAGATAAATATTAAGAGCATCTTCTAATACCAATTCTAAATTCGGCTCAATAAGACTTTTATTTATTTTGCCTTCAATTTTTTCTATAGGTAAAATTTTATCTACTTTTGTTTCTTGTCTAACTGGTGATATAAAATTTGAATACACAATATTTACTTCTGAAACTTCCTCATTGATAAACATTTGAAGAGCTTTATCAAATATTACTTTTGCTTCTCTTACTGTAGGTAAATCTGAAATATCAACATATTCTCCTACAGTATCAAATTTAGCCCTTTTAACATAACCAATTCCTCTGTTTCCAACTACAATAATTTTAGCATTGCTTTTTTTATCTCCAATTAAAGTTCCTAAGTACGATACTACATTACCATTGAATCCACCACATAATCCTGAATCAGATGTCATTACTACATATAATTTATTTTCACTTTTATTTCCATCAAAATAAATATTAGCACCCTCTTCTGAAGCACTTGTTGCAAGATTTTTCACTATTGGTTCAGTTGATTCAATAAACTTATTATTTACTAATAATTCTTTTCTAGATTTTCTAAGCTTTGAAGTGGCAACAAGCCCCATGGCATTTGTAATTTTTTTTGTATTTTCTACTGACTTAATTCTTTTTTTAATATCAAGAAGTCCAGCTGCACCCATGATTTTCACCTCCTAAAGAAGGGCATAGCTCAAATTTAAGCTATGCTTCTTGTAAAAATACCTTTTTAAATTCAACTATTGCTTCCTCTAACTCAGATTTTATTTCATCAGTTAAAGTTTTTCCTGTAATAATTGATTTTTCAATTTCTCTATGATGAGTATCTAAATATTCTAAATATTCTTTTTCGAATTTTTTTATATCGCCAACCTTAATGTCTGATAAGAAATCATTAACTGCAGCATATAATATTGCAATTTGTTTTCCAACTTCTAGTGGGCTATATTGATCTTGCTTTAATATTTCAACTAGTCTCTTACCTTTTTGAAGTCTTCTACTAGAATCGTTATCTAAATCAGATCCAAATTGAGAAAAAGCTTCTAATTCTCTGTATTGTGCAAGTTCTAGTCTTAATGTACCACTAACTTGTTTCATAGCTTTAATTTGTGCATTACCACCAACTCTTGATACTGATATACCTGCATTTACAGCTGGTCTTTGTCCTGCAAAGAATAAATCGGATTCTAGGAATATTTGTCCATCTGTAATTGATATAACATTAGTTGGTATATAAGCTGTAACATCTCCAGCTTGAGTTTCTATAATTGGAAGAGCTGTTAATGATCCACTACCTAATTCTTTCGATAATTTGGCTGCTCTTTCAAGTAATCTTGAATGAATATAGAAAACATCTCCTGGATAAGCCTCTCTACCTGGTGGTCTCTTAAGTAGTAGTGACATTGCTCTGTACGCTACTGCATGTTTAGAAAGATCATCGTATACAATTAATACATCTTTTCCTTGATGCATAAAATACTCTCCCATACTACATCCAGCATATGGAGCAATATATTGTAATGGTGCAGATTCTGATGCTGTAGAACTAACTACGATAGTATAATCCATAGCACCCATTTCAGTGAAAGTATTCACTATATTAGCTACTGTAGATTGTTTTTGACCGATAGCTACATATATGCAGATAACACCTTTACCTTTTTGATTTATGATAGTATCTGTACCTATTGCTGTTTTACCAGTTTGCCTGTCTCCTATTATAAGTTCTCTTTGTCCTCTACCAATTGGAATCATTGAGTCAATTGCTTTAATTCCTGTTTGTAATGGTTCATTAACTGAGCTTCTATCTATTATACTAGGAGCATGAATTTCAATAGGTCTAGTTTCAGATGTAATTACTGGTCCCTTACCGTCTATAGGTATTCCTAATGCATTAACAACTCTACCAAGTAATTTTTCTCCAACTGGAACTTCAACTACCTTACCAGTTCCTTTAACGATATCGCCTTCTTTTATTCCCTTTTCTTCTCCTAAAAGTACGCAGCCAACGTTATCTTGTTCAAGATTTAAAACCATCCCATATACTTCATTAGGGAATTCTAGCAATTCCCCTTCCATACAATTATCTAATCCATAAACTCTTGAAACTCCATCACCAATTGTGATTATAGTACCAGAATCTACTGTTTGAATTTCTTTTTCATATTTTTCTATTTCTTTTTTTATGATAGAAGTTATTTCTTCTGGTTTAATATTCATGGATTCACCTCTATTCCTTCTTAAGCATTAAAACTTTCATTTCTTCTATCTTTGATTTAATAGTATCATCAATAACATCATTTCCAATTTTTACATAAACTCCACCTAAAAGATTTTTGTCTACTTCAGTATCGAACCTAATAGTCTTATCATACTTATCTTCAAAAATAAGTTTTAATTTTTCTAATTCATCTGGTAAAATTGGTATAGCAGTTTTAACTACACCTTTTATAATATTTTTTCTTTCCAGATCAATTTTTTCCATTTCATTCAGTTTTTCTTTTAAATAAAGTATTCTATTTTTTTCAATTAATATAATCATAAAAGAAAGTAATTCATCGTCAATTCTTCCTTTAAATAAATCAGTAAAAATTTCTTTCTTTTTTATTGTATTAATTTTAGGATGTTTAATCACCTCATAAAAATCTTTATTATTGTCAAACAAATCACATATTTCTCTTAAATCTTTTAAATATTCATCAACTTTGCCTTTTTCTTCAGCGACTTCATAAATAGCTAAGGCATATCGCCTATCTAAATATTCATACATATTACATACCTACCTTAGCAATAAAATCACCTATAAGTTTTCTATGAGTATCTTCATCAATTTTTTGTTCTAATGCTTTAATTGAAAGTTCTACTGCTAAATATACTGCTTGCTTTTTGATTTCATATTCAGCTTTTTCTTTTTCTCTTTCAATTTCTAACTTAGCTCTTTCTTTTAATGAAATTGCTTCATTCTTGGCATCATCAATGATTTCTTCATAAACTTTATCGCCTTTTTGCTTTTGTCTTTCAGTAATCTTTTTACCTTCTTCTTTAGCAGATTGTAATATACTTTCATTTTTAAGCAAATACATTCTAGCTTTTTCAGAATCCTCATCTGCCTTGGATAACTTAGCATCTACATAATTTTGTCTTTCTGCAATTATTCCTTTTAGCTTATCCCAAAAGAAATATTTCATAATCAGAATTATAATACCAAAGTTGACCCAATTCATTATTAGCGTCGATTTCTCTATATCCATTTTTTACCTATATCCTCCCTTCGGAGTCAACATAATTAACTCATGCGAATTTATTATTTAGTTATTGCTATTAATGCTATGATTAACCCGTAAATTGCTGTTGCTTCTGAAAGTGCTGCTCCTAAGATTAACATAGTTTGAATTTTTCCAGATGCTTCTGGTTGTCTACCAACAGCTTCTGCTGCCTTTCCTGTCGCTATTCCAATACCTATTCCTGCTCCAATTCCTGATAATACAGCTATTCCAGCTGCTAGAACTGATAAATTCATTAATAATTCCTCCTCAAAATAATAATTAACCTAGTCTAATTTTTAGTGTTCTCCTATTACTTTAATATTGATCATAGTCAGCATTGCAAAGACTATCATTTGAATTGCTCCATCAAACAAATCAAAATATAGATGTACAAATATTGGCGAACCAAATTGAGCAAGCATTCCCATTGACCCTAGTGCTGAATATACTAATTTCACTAGTACTACTGCTGCAACCATGTTACCAAAAAGCCGAAGTGATAATGATACTAGAAGTACAAATCTCTCCATTATATTAATTGGTAGCATAAATGCAAATGGATGCACTAATCCCTTTCCATATCCCAAAAGTCCATTTCTCTTAATAGCATTTAGATTCACAACTAAGAAAGTAACTATTGCAAATGATACGGTTACGCTTAAATCTGCTGTAGGTGGTTCAATACCTATTAATCCAGTAAAATTTAAAATTAGTAAATAAATCATTAGCGTTCCTATGTAAGGTAAAAATGATTCATACTCTTCCCCCATAATATTCACTACGAGGTCACGTATAGATTGATAAATTTTTTCTAAAGCTGATTGTGTTTTACTAGGTTTTAACTTTAGATTTTTTGTTAATAGAAAAGCACCTATCCCTAAAATCAAAATAACAATCCATTCTATTACTATGCTTGTTGTAAGATTAAATGTAAAGCTACCAATGTCTTTAGAAAATATAGGTAAAATGGGCTCCAACCTAAACACTTCCTTTCCTATTTTTTATGCCAAAAACTATAAGCATTATTATGTAGTGTGTAATAAATCCTATGACATAAAATACTATACGATTTGTATTTTTTACGAAAGGTATTATACTAATTATTATAAATCCCATCCTTAAAAAATAACATGCAATAATAAACAATTGTTTTTTGTTTTGTCCTAGATACTTTGAAATAACATATCCACTAACAAAAAAATTTATTGTTGCTACACTTATACCTGCTAAATAACTTCCTGCATTCATGAAAGTAGAAATTATTCCTATAACTAAAGATATAAATAATCCACTTACTAAATCATATTGTACCATATGTAGAAGTAACTTATTCATCTCTTTATTCATGTCTAACCTCCTTACCTTCAATATGAGTTATTATATCTTTATCTTTATCTTTAATAAAATACTATTTTAAGGTAAAATTCGCTATTTTTTCGTTTTAAATGAATTTATACGCCTTATACTACTAAATACTCAGTTAATATAAGGTATATCTCCATTTTTCTTGATTTTTGAATAATAAATTTTATCACCATTCATTTTTCTGAATATTTCGAAACATGAATAAAGTTTATTTTATTCATGTTAACATTTTCATTACATTAATTACCATAGGATTTTAATAATACTATAATTTTGAGATAAATACTTCTACTTTTTGTTTTTTATAACAATCTGTTCACTCTTATCTTTTTTGTATTAGTGAATATATAAATTAGTTCTTATTCAATATTTATTTTTTTATAAGCATATAATCACTATATAATATCAATATTCTTAACGTTAAGTCCTTATCCGGACTATGTTACAAAGTAATCAAAACGCCTTGTGATTTTTATTGTTTTTTAATATTTCATTTTTATAGGGTTTATTGAAAATCATAGTGTTACCTAAGTGCTATTATAATATTGAATATAGTTAATCGATACCTTAAATTTCTACAATCAATTCTATTTTTCAGACCAACCTGTTTCTATTTAAATATGCATGTATATTTGCTTTCTTTATAAACTTTATAACTTTATACTTATCTGTGTATAAATTTGAAATCAATAAAAAAAAGGTTCCTATGATTAATATCATAGTAACCTTTTTCACAATAAAATGCAAACGTCTATTAAACTCTTTCAACTATAATAGCTGTTCCCATTCCTCCACCTATACAAAGTGTTGCAAGTCCTTTTTTAGCATCTCTCTTTTCCATTTCATGAAGAAGAGTAACTAAAATTCTTGCTCCTGATGCTCCAACTGGATGCCCTAAAGCAATAGCTCCACCATTTACGTTTACTTTTGACATATCAAACTTTAAATCTTTAGCAACTGCTAAACTTTGAGCTGCAAAAGCTTCATTAGCTTCAATTAAGTCTAAATCATCTACTGTTATGTTAGCTTTTTCTAAAGCTTTCTTAGTTGCATGGAATGGTCCATATCCCATTATAGCTGGATCTAATCCCTTTGATCCATAAGAAAGGATCTTAACTAATGGTTTAAGTCCTAGTTCCGCTGCTTTTTCTGCACTCATAACAACAAATGCTGCTGCTCCGTCATTAATTCCTGAAGCATTACCTGCTGTTACTGTACCATCTTTAATAAAAGCTGGCTTTAATTTTCCTAAAGTTTCTGCTGTTGATCCAAATCTTGGGAACTCATCTGTATCAAATACTTTTGGTTCTCCTTTTCTTTGTGGAATAACAACTGGAACTATTTCGTCTTTGAATCTTCCTGATGTAACTGCTGCTTCAGCCTTTTGTTGTGATGATGCTGCAAATTCATCTTGTTCTTGTCTTGTTAATCCCCATTGTTTAGCTATATTTTCAGCTGTGTTACCCATATGATAGTTATTAAAAGAATCCCACAATGCATCATTTATCATTGTGTCGACCATTTTGCCATCGCCCATTCTTTGTCCCCATCTAGCACTTTTTAATACATACGGAGCTTGTGACATACTTTCCATACCACCTGCAACAATAACATCTGCATCTCCAGCTTTAATCATTTGAGCTGCTAAACTAACTGCTCTAAGTCCTGACCCACATACTTTATTTATTGTCATAGCTGAAACTTCTTGTGGCAATCCTGATTTAATAGTTGCTTGTCTAGCTGTATTTTGTCCAAGTCCTGCTTGAATTACATTTCCCATAATAACTTCTTCAACTAATTCCGGTTTAACACCAGCTCTTTTTACTGCTTCTTTAATTACTAAAGCTCCTAAATCTACTGCTGATACATCTTTAAGTGACCCGCCAAAACTGCCTACTGCTGTTCTTACTGCACTTACAATAACTACGTCTCTCATGTTTGACCTCCTAAAATCTTATAAATTATTTTATTAACATTCGTTAAACTATTAACATGACTTAATTATAACATTATTATTTCTTTTATCAAGAGTTAATTGTTAAATTTTAAACAAACTCTATCTTTTAAATTCTTCTACTTCTCTTGAACTTAAATCAAAATATCTTAATATAGATTCCACTATCCTTTTAGAAGCTATTCCGTCACCATACGGATTAATAGACTTACTCATTTTTAAATATGCTTCTGGATTTCTTATAAGTTCATTTGCTTCATTTACTATTTGATTTATATCCGTTCCAACTAATTTAACAGTTCCAGCTTCAACTGCTTCCGGTCTTTCTGTAACATCTCTAAGTACTAATACTGGTTTTCCCAAATGTGGAGCTTCTTCTTGCAATCCACCTGAATCTGTCATTACCATATATGATTTATTCATTAAATTATGAGTTTCTTTAGTATCTAAAGGAGATAATAAATGGATTCTATCCTTTCCTCCAAGTCTTTCAAATACTACATCTTTGACAACAGGATTCAAATGAACTAAATACACTAACTCTACATCACTATTTTCTTCCACTATCTTATTTAATGCTATACAAATATTTTGAATTCCCTCGCCCCAATTTTCTCTTCTATGAGCAGTAATCATTATTACCTTTTTGCTGAAATCAATATTATTCAACTCATCGCTTTCAAATATATAATCCTCTTCAACAGTATGCTTCATAGCATCAATTACAGTATTTCCTGTAATATATATATCATTTTCCTTTATTCCTTCTCTTAGTAAATTTTCTTTCGAACCCTTAGTTGGTGCAAAGTGTAAATCTGCTAAACTACCTGTTAGCTTTCTATTCATCTCTTCCGGAAATGGGAAATATTTATTGAAAGTTCTAAGGCCTGCTTCTACATGACCAACCTTAATTTGTTGATAAAATGCAGCTAATGAACCAGCAAATGTAGTTGTTGTATCTCCATGTACCAATATCATATCTGGTTTTTCTTCTATAAATACTTCTTCTAATCCCTCTAAAACCCTATTTGTAATACCTGTTAATGTTTGCTTTGTTTGCATTATATTTAAATCATAATCTGGTTTAATATCAAACAAATCTAAAACTTGATCTAACATTTCTCTATGCTGAGCTGTTACACAAACTTTTGATTCAATCTCTTCTCTTTTTTCTAATTCTTTTATTAATGGTGCCATTTTTATAGCTTCTGGTCTAGTTCCAAAAATAGTGATAATCTTCTTTTTATTCAATTTACACCCTCCTACTTATAATATATAATGATTTTAATTTACTTATTTATACAGACTTCATCAATCAAACACATTGTTAATATTAACTTTAAATTATAAAAATCAAACCAACATGCATGCTTCAATTATAGATTAGTATCCTGCATCCTTCATAATTCTAAGTGAATCATCATCTTCTATCCATGAATCTACATTTATTTCCCTATGTTCTTCTTTTGAAACTCTTATAATTACATAGGAAATACCTGCATTTATAATTAATCGCTTACACATTGAACAAGAATTAGCATCCATAACATATTCTTTTGTTTTTACATCTTTTCCAACTAAATATAATATAGCACCAATCATGTCTTTTCTTGGAGCACTTATTATTGCATTAGCTTCGCTATGTACACTTCTGCAAAGCTCATATTGTGTTCCTCTTGGAACTTGAAGTTTTTCTCTTATACAGCTGTTTAAATCTATGCAATTTTTTCTACCTCTAGGCGCTCCTGTATATCCTGTAGAAATTATTTCATCATTTTTTACTATTATTGAACCATAGTTTCTCCTTAAACAAGTTCCTCGTTCTAAAACTGTTTCTGCAATATCTAAATAATAGTTTTGTTTATCACGTCTATCCATTTTCATATTCCCCCAAATTAACTAATAATTAATGATGAATAATGAATGGTTAAGGTTGAAATTACAATTACTTTTTATGAAAAACCGTAGGCTTTTCTTCCTTAATCATTCATCGTTCATTATTCACTCTTAATCATTATCCTATTTAGTTCCAAATAATCTATCTCCAGCATCACCAAGACCTGGTACTATATATCCATGTTCATTTAGCTTTTCATCTATGGCAGCTAGATAGATATCAACATCATCATGAGCTTTTTGTACAGCTTCTATTCCTTCTGGTGCTCCTACTAAACACATTAATTTCAAACTTTTTGCGCCTCTATTTTTTAGCATAGTTAAAGCATCTATTGATGATCCACCCGTTGCAAGCATTGGATCAACAACTATTATATCCCTGTCTGCAATATCTTGTGGTAATTTACAGAAGTATTCTACTGGTTGAAGTGTTTTTTCATCTCTATATAATCCAATATGTCCAACCTTAGCTGCTGGAATTAAATTAAGTACTCCGTCAACCATTCCAAGACCAGCTCTTAAAATAGGAACTACTGCCATCTTTTTACCTGCAAGCATTTTACATTTTGTTAAGGCTACTGGAGTCTTTACTTCAACTTCTTCCATATTTAAATTTCTTGTTACTTCATAAGCCATTAACATAGAAATTTCTTCTACTAATTTTCTAAAATCCTTCGAACCTGTTTTCTCATCTCTTAAAAACGCCAATTTATGTAATATTAGTGGGTGACTTATTTCTATAACTTTACTCATTATTATTCCTCCAAATTTCACTTTATATATTTATAGCCCTATATAATTTCTTAAGGTCCCAACTTATGCTTTTATGTTTTAAAATCACTTATTGTATTTCTTTTCAATTCCTGAAATCTTATCTATTCTATTTTGGTGTCTATCACCTTCAAATTTTGATGTTATAAAAGTTTTTACTATATCTAAAGCAAGCCCAGTACCAACAACTCTTTGCCCCATAGTTAATATGTTTGCATTATTATGTTCTCTAGTTGCATGTGCACTAAACGTGTCTGAACATAGCGCTGCTCTAATCCCCGGAACCTTATTAGCTGCAATACCAATTCCTATTCCAGTACCACAAATTAATATACCAATCTCATATTCTTTTGATACAACAGCTTCTGCTACTGGCAGTGCGACATCAGGATAATCGCAAGAACCAGTTGAATATGTACCAAAATCTTTTACTTCATACTTTTCATTTTCTAAAAATTTAATAATTTCATTTTTTAATTCAAATCCACCATGATCGCATCCAATTGCAATTTTCATAATTAAATCCTCCTCCGAATTATAATTTAGTATTAACACTTATTTTATAAGTGTTAAGTTCTTGGTTATACTTAATAAGTTGTTAATTGCGCTCCGCGCTTTTTTCATAAGTGCATGCTTTTTTTATATGTGTAAAAGTTCTTGATTTCACTTAGTGCCTTTTTTATATGTTCATATTCTGAAGAATATATATAGTAATATTGTTCAGAATAAACATTCTATTCTGTAGAATATTTATTTCAATATTATCTCTTTAAAAATTAAACTTCAATAATATCAAATCCAGCGGCCTTATTTAATCTATTCATAATAGCTACTCCGACGCCCTCTTCTTCATATCCTTCTGCTAAAATTAAATCAGCTCCTAAATCATCGCATTTTCTTAAAGCCTCAAACAAACTTTTAGCAACTGTTGACAAATCTAATACACTTCCTAAAACCATGCTTATACCTTCTGTATATTCTTCAACATTTTCTTCAACAGTAAGGATGCATACCTTTTTACCTTTTTCTATATTATAGTGTACCATTTCTCTTATTTTTTCAACAGTTTTTTTTCTTTCTCCTAAAATTATTGTAACCTTAGCATTAGGTGCATAATGTTTATATTTCATTCCTGGAGCTTTTGGCTTTAGATTTTCTCCTGGTTTTTGTAATATAGCATTATCTATTTCAATGCTTGAATCCACTTTTTTAAGCATTTCTAATGTAATACCACCTGGACGTAAAACTATTGGTGGAACTACAGTACAGTCAACTATTGTAGATTCTACACCTATATCACTTTGCGCTCCACCTAAAATGTAATCCACTTTTCCATCTAAATCCTCAATACACCTCTCATAATCTGTCGGACTTGGTCTTCCACTTATATTAGCAGAAGGCGCTGCAATAGTTGTATTTGATAATTCAATGAGTTTTCTTGCTATTTCATTGTCGGGCATTCTAATTCCAATAGAATCCAAATTAGCACTAGTTATATCTGGTATTATGTCCTTTTTCCACAGAATTATTGTAAGTGGTCCCGGCCAAAATTTGTCTATAAGCTTATTTGCTATTTCCGGAATTTCTTTCACATATGCTTCTATATCTTTTGATGAAACATGAATAATTAATGGATTATCTTGTGGCCTTCCCTTTGCCTTGAATATTTTCTCCACTGCTTTTGCATTAAGCGCATCTGCACCCAATCCATAAACTGTTTCTGTTGGAAAAGCTACAGTTCCACCATTTTTTATAACTTCAGCTGCTTCTTTTATTTTTTCTTCATCATCTTTGATGCTTTTAATTATACTAACCTTAGTTTTCAAATGTTTTGCCTCTTTTCTTAAGTAGATAAATGAGAGTCCAAATTTTATATTTGGTTTCTTGAACTTAGTTAACTCGTTATAAAATGATTCTGTGTGAATCAGTTAATCAGACATCTCTAATCTATGATTTTATGATGGTCGCTTACTCTTTAAGTACTCAGCGAACGCATGAGTCGAGTTTCCTAATAAGATATTTAACTATTTATTTTATTTACCAATACCTTGCTAAACTATAAGTTGCCCTCTTGCTATCTTTATGTTTTGTATACTTTCATCAGTATAAATAGCCTTAACACAATTTTTATATATTGAGTCTAGTAGTAAGTATTTTTTTAATCCCCCTCTTTTGATCACTTGAAAATAGTAATCTCTTTTTTTGTTTTGCTGTTTAATATCAGTATATTCCTCAAGAATTTGTGGATATCTCTTTAAAAAGTTATTATCTATTGGTCTTAATCCCTTGTTTTTAAAAATTACACTTGTTATTAAAACTATTTCTAAGTCATAATCTGATTTATTAGTATGTACTAATGTAACTTTATCACAAATAATCAAATGTTCCTTAGCAAAAATACCTACCTTGAATATTAATCTATTGTTTAAACATCTATATTCTACCCTATAAGAATTCATTTTAATTATAATAGCTATTGCTATCAACAAATCAATAAAAATCACATAACTTATATAAAACATAGTTGTTAATCCAGTTATCATTAATACTATAGGAAGAATAATTAAAATAATAACCATAGTTATTATTAATATTTTCAAATGTGATTTTTCCTTTTTTATAGCCTGATATATATTCATATTCAATCCCCCAATTACTTTTAAGAAATATGAAAGAAAAGAACGCATGAAAGATGCGATGTATATTTTACAAAATAGCAAGACAATATATTAATCCCATATATTATCTATTTTTGAACATCACCGAGTAATCTTTCACAAAATAGATTAGCATATTTTCTTAAATATGCCTAAAGCCCTACATATTTAATGCAAGGCTTTTGGAGTAATTTTATTACAGTTGTGTATTTCCCATTAGTTTCATTTTTTCAGCTTGATCTGCTGTAATAAGTGAATTTATCATCTCATCAAGATCCCCACTTAAAAATGAGTCTAACTTATATAAAGTTAGTCCTATTCTATGGTCAGTAACTCTTCCTTGTGGATAATTATATGTTCTAATTCTTTCGCTTCTATCTCCAGTTCCAACTTGACTCTTTCTGTCTTCAGCTATTCCATCTGATCTTTCTTTTTGTGCCGCTTCATAAAGTCTTGATTTTAAAACTTTCATAGCCTTTTCTTTATTTTTCAATTGTGATTTTTCATCTTGGCATGAAACTACAAGTCCTGAAGGTAAATGAGTAATTCTAACAGCTGAATCTGTAGTATTAACACATTGTCCTCCGTTTCCTGAAGCTCTAAATACGTCTATTCTAACATCCTTATCTGCAATTTGTATTTCAACGTCATCAACTTCTGGCAACACTGCTACCGTAACTGTTGAGGTATGAATTCTTCCACTTGATTCAGTATCTGGAACTCTTTGAACTCTGTGAACTCCACTTTCATATTTTAATTTAGAATAAGCTCCATTACCTTTAATCATAAATACAACTTCTTTAAATCCACCAAGATCAGTTTCATTCAAACTCATAATCTCTACAGACCATCTTTGAGTTTCTGCATATCTTGTAAACATCCTAAATAAACTATATGAAAATAGTGCTGCTTCTTCGCCACCTGCACCTCCTCTGATTTCTACGAATACATTTCGTTCATCATTGGGGTCTTTAGGTAATAATAAAATTTGTATTTCATTTTCCAATTCGACTTCTCTATTTGTGAGATCACTTATTTCTTCGTTTAACATGTCTCTCATTTCTCTGTCGCTTTCACCACTTAGCATTTCCTTATTAGCTTTTAAATCTTCAGTAACTTTTTTATACTCTCTATAACTATTCACTATGATTTCTAAATCAGAATGCTCTTTACAAAGCTTTCTCCATTCATTTTGATTTTGCATAATTGATGGGTCACCAATTTTAACTGATAATTCATCGTATTTATTTTCTATAAATTGTAATTTATCTAATAACATTTAATCACTCCGTACTTCATTTTTCATATTTCTACATTATATCATATTTTACGTCATATTCAAAAATAGCAGATCAGATTAATCATCTAACTGCTAACAATATTCTAGCTTAGCTACAAAAATCCAGCCTTAAACCCAATTACCACTCTATCAAGACTAGCAAAATCTTTAACTACTTTTACATTTGTAAAATTGCCTTCTTTCATTAACAATTTTACTTTTTCTGCTTGATTATGTCCTATTTCGAATGCTAGTATTCCATTATTCTTTAATGCAACTTGACTTTGCTTAATTATTTCTTTATAGAAATCTAGTCCATCTATTCCACCATTTAAAGCTGTATGAGGTTCATATTTTTTTACATCATCCATCAGACTTTCTATTTCTTCTTCCTCTATATATGGAGGATTTGAAACTATTATGTCATAGATATTTTTATTTTCTATAGCTTTTTCTAATAAATCACTTTTTATAAATGAAACTCTATTTTCTAAATTATTTTCTTTTATATTTATTATTGAAACTTTTTCTGGAATAGGATAATTATCTATCAAATCCACTTTGACATTTTGTCTAAAACTAGCTAATGCTATACCAATCGCACCAGAACCTGAGCACAAATCACATATATTTTTCTCTTCATCTTCTTGTATGTTTTTAAGTACTTCATCAACTAATATTTCTGTATCACCTCTAGGGATTAAGACTCCTTCTTCAACATAGAAATCAATCCCCATGAACTCACACTTTTTTAAAATATATTTAACCGGCATTTTATTCCTTCGCTTTTCAATTAAATCAAAATATTTTTTAGTGTTTTCATGGCTAACTTCTTCTTCTCTATTCGTAATTAAATACACTCTATTTTTTTCAATTATGTTTCCTAATAATAGTTCTGCATCTAATCTTGCTGTATCAATCCCATTTTCTTTTAAAGTTGTTGTACCAGTATTTATTAATTCTTCAATCTTCTTATTAGAATCTTGAATTCCTTCTGATGCTTTTAAAGCTGCAATAGCAACTTCAATTTGCGAATCATCCGGTTCTTTTGTTGTTAATAATTGTAATTTAAGTCCTGGATATGCTATTATCTTAGATAACATCCCATCACTTTTCCCAAGCCACTTTATAATTTCATAGCTAATTCCCGTAACTAATGGTATAAGTATTATTCTAAGTGCCAATCTTTCTACAATTCCACCCCAACCAGTAAAAGAGAAAATTGCAATACTAACAAACATTATTAAAAATAGGAAGTTCGTTCCACATCTTGGATGTAGTCTTGATTGTTTCTTAACATTTTCTACAGTTAGCTCTTCCATAGCTTCATAGCAAAATATTGTTTTATGTTCAGCACCATGATATTGAAAAACTCTATATATATCCTTCATTTTGCTTATCAGAAACATATACAAAACAAGAATTGTTATTCTTATAGCTGCTTCAATTAAATGTAGTATTATATTAGACATTCCTGCTTTATTGAAGATAGAGGCTATACCAGTTGGTAATGCAACAAAAAGACCAATTGCAAAAATGAAAGAAACAATCATTGTTATACCCATAAATATATCATTAACTCTTTCACCAAATTTATTATCTAGCCATATTTCAAATTTTGAAGGGCTTTCTACTTCTTCTTCTAAAAATGAAGCTGAATAATTCATAGCTTGCATTCCAACTTTCATTGAATCTATGAAAACAAAAAAGCCTCTAAGAAAAGGTATATTTAATAGTGGATATTTTTTTGTTAACGGTTTGTTATCTTTATATTCTATTTCTATATTTCCATTAGGAGTTCTAACAGCTGTTGCAAGACTTTTACCACCTCTCATCATAACGCCTTCTATAACTGCTTGACCTCCAACATCACATCTTTTCATTAATAAAATCACTTACTCTCTTATCTTATTTTTCGGTGTATTTGTAATAACAATCTCCACATAATGATTCATATTGAACATCATTTTTATCGTCAATTGCAATTTGTTCTCCCTCAAATACAAACTTTCCATTTATTTTCCTTCCATTAAATATAGCTTTTTTGCCACATGCACATATAGTTTTCATTTCTTCTATGCTATGCGCTAATAATAGAAGTCTCATGCTACCTTCAAATCCATCTCTTTTAAAATCGGTTCTGAGTCCATAACATATAATAGGTATATTACTTTTAACTGCAATTTCAAATAATTGATCTATTTGAGTGCTTTTCATAAATTGAACTTCATCCACTAATATACAATCTATTCTTTTATTTTCTTTTAAGAAGCTCACCATTATTTCTAAAATATTATCATATTCTGAAATTAGCAAATCAACTTGCCTATTTACACCTAATCTAGATACAAGCGTATCTCCGCCTTTATCGTCAATCTTGGGTTTTAAAATGATTACTTTCATTCCACGCTCTTCATAATTATAAGCAACTTGCATTAAATGAGTCGACTTACCTGAATTCATAGCGCCATATCTAAAATATAATTTACTCATTCCTAAAGTACTCTCCTTATTAAGATATCATATTCGATTATATCATTTAATACTCAGCATAAAAAGATATTTTTATATTATTCATCCTATGTTAACTATTTTCACTCTTAATTTTCAGTGATTTAATTATCCAAGTTATTATTGACGCTAAAAATCGACTATGATATAATCTAATGGTTGTTATTGAATAATTAACATAAGTTTATATAATTGAAAGAGGTGAAAAATAATGAGAGAAGGCATACATCCAGAATACCACCACGAATCAGTGGTTAAGTGTGCATGTGGAAACACTTTCACTACTGGTTCTGTTAAAGAAGAACTAAAAGTTGAAATATGCTCTAAATGCCACCCATTCTTCACTGGTAAACAAAAAATCATGGACATCGGCGGAAGAGTTGATAAATTTAAAAAGAGATTCAACCTTGACGAAAAGTAAGAAGCTTAGGGAAAGACATTGTCTTTCCCTTTTTCTTTAAATTTGCGACTATACAATCATAAAAATTTAAGCTTTTATTTATTCATTGAAATAATCAAATTTCAATGATTTTTTAATTTAAAACCATTGAACTAAAGGTTTATTCTTGATTATCTGCATTTAATTAATTAAATATTAATATACTGATATTTAAATTCTATAATAAATATGATAGAATATGTAATATAATACAGTGGAAATGAGTGACTTTCATGAAAAAAGTTTTAATCTTTACAACATCTACAGGTCAAGGACATAATCAAGCTGCTGCTTCAGTAGCTGAATCTTTTGAAAATGATGGTTATGAAATAATAAAACTTGATTTTTTAGCTAAGAATAGTAAAATTCTTAATGATATAATTGTAATCGGCTATGAACTTTTAGCCTCAAAATTTCCAAAATTCTATGGTTGGTTTTATTATTTAACCGATAAAAAATTAATCAATAAAATATTGAGGTTCCCATTTTTTCTTGCAAAGAAAAAAGTTTCAAAATTAATAGCTGAAATTAAACCTGATATAATTGTTGCCACCCATTCTATTAGTATCAGTGTGATTTCAGACTTAAAAAAACACGGATTAAAGATCCCATACGTTTTAATAGTTACAGATTTTAAAGCCCATTATTTATATGTAGATTCTTATATTGATGCTTATATTACTGGTAGTAATTACACTAAGCAATCATTAATAGATAGAAATATTGAACCTGATAAGATATATCCCGTAGGGATTCCTATAAATAGCAAGTTTTATACCGAAGTTACATCCGTTAATGATTTAAAGGATGATGAATATTTTAATTTATTACTTATGAGTGGAAGTCTTGGATTAAATACTATATTTATAGTTCTCAAGGAGTTATTAAAAAATCCAAATAAACTAAGAATCACCGTAGTTTGTGGCAAAAATGATCATTTGAAAAATAAGTTAACAAAATATTGTAATGATAATGAATTTGAAAATAAAAAACTTCATATATTAGGTTTCACTAAAGATATCTCTTATCTAATGGATTATTGCGATGTGATAATATCAAAGCCTGGCGGTTTAACTGTTACAGAATCCATAGTTAAAAATATCCCTTTGATTATTCCTTTTGCTATTCCTGGCCAAGAAAATGAAAATATAGATTTTCTTACTACTGAAGGATATTCTATATATGTTAAAGATTTAAATAAAATTAATGATTCAGTAAATTATTTAATAGAAAATCCAGATGAATTATCTAAAATGAAATTTAATCTCAAATTATTGTCTTCAACTTATTCTTTAACAAAGATTGTTGATATAGCAAATAATTTAATTTTACTCAAATAAAAAGATGACCACTAAAATCTAATGGTCATCTTTTTTTATATTACTTCTATTTTTTCAAGTAAGTATCTATAAATTCTTTGTTATCACGGTTTTTAGATAGCATATTAATAAGATTCTCTGTAACATTATCTCCATTTTTATCTCTATACATTGTTTGTCTTATGGCAAACGATACTTCTAGTTCTTCTTTAGATACAATTAAATCTTCTTTTCTAGTTCCTGATTTATATATATCTATAGCAGGGAAAATTCTTCTTTCTTGTAATCTTCTATCTAAATGAACTTCCATATTACCTGTTCCTTTAAATTCTTCAAATATCATATCATCCATTCTTGAACCAGTGTCAACAAGTGCAGTTGCAAGTATTGTTAAACTTCCACCTTCTTCAATATTTCTTGCTGCTCCAAAGAATTTTTTAGGCATTATAAGTGCTCCTGGATCAAGTCCACCAGATAATGTTCTACCAGTTGGATTTATTGTTAAGTTATATGCTCTTGATAATCTAGTTATACTATCCATGAGAATAAAAACATCTTTTCCTTGTTCTACCATTCTCTTAGCTCTTTCTAAAACCATTTGAGCTACCTTAGCATGATTTTGTGGTTCTTCATCAAAAGTAGAATAAACTACATCTCCATTTATAGATCTCTTCATATCCGTAACTTCTTCTGGTCTTTCGTCTATAAGTAATACTATTAATTTAATATCAGGATAATTTAAAGATATATTTTGAGCTACTTTTTTTAACAAAGTAGTTTTTCCTGCCTTAGGAGGTGCTACTATTAGCCCTCTTTGTCCTTTACCTATAGGACAAATTATATCCATTAATCTAGATGATAAATCATTTCTATCAGTTGTTTCTAATCTAAGTCTTTCTTTTGGATATATGGGTGTTAAAGTTTCAAAGTATTTTCTACCTGCAGCTTTTTCTGGATGTTCCCCATTAACTTTTTGAACAAATAAAAGAGCTTTAAATTTTTCAGTTTCTTTTGCTCGTCTTACCTTACCTTCAACTTCATCCCCTGTTCTTAAATTAAACCTTCTAATTTGGGATGGAGAAACATAAATATCCTCACTGCTAGTCAAGTAATTTTTACATCTTAAAAAACCAAAACTATTATTTTCTAAAATTTCTAAAATTCCTTTTTCAACGCTAGATTCATCTATCATTTCTTTCAATTGTTCTTTTTTTTCTATGTTTTCAGCATCAGTATTTGCTGTATTTCCTTCTATATTATTAATTGCTCTTGAAACTTCATTACTATCTCTTTTTACTGTTGTATTTGGTATCAATTCTTTTCTTTCAGGTTTTACGGTTGTATTCGGTATCAATTCTTTCCTTTCAGGCTTTACCGTAGTATTTGGTATTAATTCTTTTCTTTCAGGTTTTACGGTTGTATTCGGTATCAATTCTTTTCTTTCAGGTTTTACCGTAGTATTTGGTATTAATTCTTTTCTTTCAGGTTTTTCTGCAATTTTAGGAGCTATATTTTCTTTTAATATCACACCATCTTTTTCCACAAAATTAACAGAAGTCTTCAATATCTCTTCTACCAATTCATTTTTCTTATATTTAGATATATTTTTAACACCTAAGTTTTTAGCAATGTCTTTTAAATTTATTAAAGTCATGCTTTCATATTCTTGTTTTGTCAAGTTTGCACCTCCAATTTATAGATTACAAATCTATAAATATCAATTCTTTTATTATTTTTTCTATTTATATGAGAAATTTTAATAGCTAGATAACTAGATGTGAGATTATACTTTAGAATATTTCAGTAATATTATTTGATTATATACCTAGAAATTATATTTTGGTTCTTTATAATTGCATATAATTTTGAACTGGTAAATACTTACCAGTTCATGTTAATTGCTATATTCAAAGCTTATTATATATTAAATTTTATCATAAGACAAATTTATTTTGATTTATTTTCTTCTAATGCAGCTTTAATAAATCCAATGAATAATTTATGTGGTTTATTTGGTCTTGATTTCAATTCTGGATGAAATTGAACTGCTACATACCATGGATGATCATTAACTTCAACAATTTCAACTAATCTTTCATCAGGACTTGTTCCTGCAATTCTCATTCCTGCTTCAGATATTTGTTTTCTGTATTCATTATTAAATTCATATCTATGTCTATGTCTTTCACTTATAATATCAGAATTATATACTTTATAAGAAGTACTTTCCGCATCTAATTTACATGGATATTTCCCTAATCTCATTGTTCCACCAAGGTTTTCTATATCCTTTTGATCATTCATAAGATCTATTACAGGATATTTTGTATTTGGATTTATTTCTGAGCTATTTGCTCCTTCAAGTCCTAACACATTTCTTGCATATTCTATTACAGAACATTGCATTCCTAAGCAAATCCCCAAGAAAGGAACCTTATTTTCTCTAGCCCATTTTATTGCAGTTATTTTACCTTCAATTCCTCTGTCTCCAAATCCCCCTGGAACTAATACACCATCTACACCATTAAGGATTGCATTTACATCCCCTGCTTCGATATCTTCTGCATTAACCCACTCAATCTCCACATTAGAATCATTAGCATATCCACCATGGCTTAATGCTTCAACTACCGATATGTATGCGTCATGTAATTCAACATATTTACCAACTAAAGCAATCTTAACATTATTTTTAAGATTCTTTATCTTCTCTACCATTGAAATCCATTCAGAATTATCAATATCTCTACATCCTAAATGTAATTTTTCACAAACTAAGTTATCTAAACCTTCATTATGTAACATTAATGGTACTTCATATAAGTTTTCTGCATCTAAATTTTGAATTACTGATTTCGCCTCCATATTGCAGAATAAACCGATTTTAGCTTTTATATCATCTGATAATTCTTTTTCTGATCTACAAACTATTATGTCTGGTTGAATACCAATCATTCTTAATTCTTTTACAGAATGTTGAGTAGGCTTTGTCTTTAATTCTCCCGCTTTTCCTAAGTATGGTACTAAAGTAACATGAATATAGCAAACATTTTCCGCTCCAACTTCACTCTTAATTTGTCTAATTGCTTCTAAAAATGGTTGAGATTCTATATCTCCAACAGTTCCACCAATTTCAGTTATTACTACATCTACATTTCTTTCGTTTGCTACTTGATAAACTTTATCTTTTATTGCATTAGTTATATGCGGAATTACTTGAACTGTACCTCCAAGATATTCTCCTCTTCTTTCTTTCTCTATAACTGAACTATATATTTTACCAGTTGTAACATTTGAATTTAGAGTTAAGTTTTCATCTATGAATCTTTCATAATGTCCTAAATCTAAATCAGTTTCAGCTCCATCATCAGTTACAAAAACTTCTCCGTGTTGATAAGGACTCATTGTTCCTGGATCTATATTTAAATATGGATCAAATTTTTGAAGAGAAACATTTACCCCTCTATTCTTTAATAATCTTCCAAGAGATGCTGCTGTTATTCCTTTTCCTATCCCTGAAACAACTCCACCTGTAACAAAAATGTATTTAATGCTCATCTTTTTCCTCCCTATATAAAAATTATAATATTAATGTTGACTTCCCATTCATCTTCTGATATAATGTTTATTACCCAATAAAATAATATTTTGGGTTATTTGTCTTGCTTAATAACATAGGTATTATAATATCATATATTCATCTTAATATCTAGTCTTTTTTTATAAATTAGTCATGTCATTCTTTTCTATATTATTTTCTAATTCAAAATATTTTTCTCTGAAGAGTCTATTAACTAATAACTTCTCTTCTGCTAATCTTAGGCTACTGTTTATACTCTTAGCTGTTTTCAACTTAAATATTTCCTTAATTTCATCCATTTCTAAACAATGATTATTCTTTAAAATTAGTAGTAATATATATTTATTATCTCTATTCTTTAACAATTCGATAAATTCTTCTTCATTAATACCATAATAACTGCATATATTATTTAATATTTTTACATATTTTAATTTATTTTTCATAATCATTCCTCCTCGTATAAATTATATCCCTCCACTTCAAAATTTAATCATTTTCATTTTATTCTTTTAATATTTATTGAAATATAGATTTCTAAATAATTCGTTAAAATTAATAAATGGCAGGCTGCTCCTTTTCAGTTTGTCCTAAAAGTAAGAGTCCCAAAAGTGATGCTCCAAAAAGTGAGAATTGAAATTTTACATTTCATTCTTCGAACTTTCTCCCTGGAGCTTTTATATTTGGAACAAACCGAAATGAGTGTAACCTGCCATTTAGTCGCCTTCAGCGAAACTTTGTTAGTCCTATCTAATAAATATATATCCAATTTTTTATGGTATATAATATTTCTAATTTTAATTCACTTTTATATCAATAGTTAAATTAGTTTTTAATGCAGTTTGGTCACCTATTTCTAATATGTACATTGTATTTATAGTTCCGCCATCTTCTTTTATATTAATATCAAGCTTTTTAGTATTTATTTTAACATCCAATACTCCATAAGGTGTTTTATATAAACATACTGTTCTTTTATTATTTTCAAATTCCATCTTAGTTTCTGTAGTTCCTTCTCTTATTAAATCAAAAGAATTCTTTCTTATTATTATTGTAGTTTTTGTTCCTTCCATTCCCGAAATTTTCGTTTCGTTATATTCTACTTTAAAACCATCTTCCATTTCATAAAAATCACCTGGTGTTACTACACTTATCATATCATCGTCTTCATTTAACACAGCACTATCAACAGTGATAATTGCCTTTTTTTTCATAATTTTCCTCCATTTTTTATATTCACCTTTATAATTTAACATGATGCATATGTTCTATTTTACATCATATTTTATATCTTACACATATAGTTGTATAACTTATACATTTGAACTCTAATAACCATATTTTATATTTTTTACTGCCAACATATTCAATATATTAATTTTTAATTAACAATATATTTATCCAATTCTTCTTGAGTCATAGCATTAACGTCTTTAGTCATATCAAACTCGGTTGATACTTGTCCAAATTTAACTTTAACTAATTCCTCTTCTCTTCCTTTACTATATCTAGCAGCTAGTCTACAGGCAAAAATTAAATCATCATCAGTAGGATTATTGCCTTCTGGTATTATGACCATCGCTCCATTAAAGTTAGCAGTGAAGAACATCATATCTTTATTATTTAACAATTGTTTTATTTGTTCTCCTTCTTCTCCAGTCCTTGATACTACTACTTTAGTCTTATTCTCACTTACAAAATGTCGTCCATACTTTAATAAGTGTATATCTTTTTCTGTAACATCTTCTTTTGCATCTAAAATATCTTTTAATCTAATAGAATAATTAGGTTCTGTTAATTTGCACCCTCCTGCTGGAGATGGGTAGTCCTTTATCCCCCACTTTTCAGCCAATGCCATTTGAGGTTTTCTATTTCTTCCTGAAAGATCTAATAGTTTTTCTCTATCTACTAATCCATCAATTTCCATTTGCGTTTCTTTTATTTTTTTTGCACATAATGGTCTTAAAATTTTATCATTAAATCCAGATTGCTTTTTTACTACATCTAACGCAGATCTATTTTGTGACATAGGTCTTTGATTCAAAACTTCACCTGTAATAATAAAATCCGCGTCAAATTTTTCAAGCAATTCACCTGAATATCTCATCATCATAGAATGACAATCTATACATGGATTCATATTTTTTCCCCACCCATGCTTAGGATCTCTAACCATATCAAAATGTTCCTTAGAAAAGTCTATTACTTCCAATTGTATTCCTATTTGCTTTGTCATTCTTTTCGCATTTTCTTCATCAAAAAAATATGATCTAAAACAAATTCCTATTACCTCTATATCTTGTTCTTTGATTAGCTTAGCTGCTAAGATACTATCTAATCCTCCTGAAATCATAGCTAATGCCCTTGTCATATTGATCCTCCTAGTTAAATAAATTATTGATTATTTCTACTATTTTAAATTTTATTTGTACATCATTTTTATTGTTATTTTTACTATTATCATTTTGTGTATCTAATCCCTCATATTTATTTTCATTAGAATCTAAGTCCATCTCTAAATTTGAGTTATTTTTCCTTGAATTTATTTTGTTTTCTGTTTTATCATACTCTACTTCTGCCTTAGATTCATCCACAAAACATAATGGTGGAAACATTACACACCACCAATTTTTGCCTTGTCCATCTCCTATTATTATTCTAAAAGCTTCATAATTACCTTGAGGTAAAGTTATATTTCCGTAAGACTTATCCGGAAAATTTTCCCTAGATAGTTCAACTTGTATGTCATATTCATAATTATTATCCTTAATTACCTCTTCTGCAAGCTTTTTGACTTCTTGCATTCTATCTTTTATAATTTGTCTAGATTCATCTAATGACTGAGAATTATTTAAATAAGGATATAAATAATCTATAACTTTATTTTTGACTTTTAACTTTAAATTCTGATCCTCTTCATTATCACTATTAGCAATAACATGAAATCTTATTAATGAATCTTTCACCTCATCATAATTGAGAGTTCTAATTCCGTCTTCACTTTTAGTATTATTTTCCAATTCATATAACTTACTCCCAATGTTTTTATCCACACACTCCGGAATGCTTGTACATCCTTGAAATATACCTATGCTAATACATATCAAAACAATAGAAATTACTTTTTTTAATTCTAACATTTTTTTCATAAACAAACCCCCTTGTAGTTAAAATTATTACCACTTGGAGGCCTTTTATACATTTACTTAAAATTAAATTGTTCTTGTTATAAATACATCTTTATATTTCTTCTTCATATTATCATAACACATTTGAGCTGTTAGCATATCATCAAAAAAGGCAAAAACAGTAGGACCACTGCCGCTCATCATGGTTCCAATAGCACCATTTAAACTAACTTCTTCTTTAATATTAGTAATAACTCTATGTTTTTTTAAAGTTACATTTTCTAATAAATTCTTCATATTATTTGCTACAAAATAAATATCATCATTTTCCATACTTTTTATTAATGTTTCTATTCTTGGATGAAAAATTACTTTTGATAAATCAAAGCTTTTATAAACCTGTTTAGTTGATACTCCAAAAGGTGGTTTTATTAAAACCAAGATTTTATTTTTAAATTGTTTCAATTGGGTAATTTGTTCTCCAATACCTTCACACAATGCAGTTCCACCATTTATGCAATATGGGACATCCGCTCCGAGCTTCAATCCTAAAGCTTTTAATTCATTATCATCTGCATTTATGTCAAATAATTTGTTCATAAGTTTCAAAACACCTGCAGCATCCGTACTTCCACCTGCTAATCCAGCTGAAACTGGTATGTTTTTAATTAATTCAATATCAACTCCATCATTAATAGAATAAGTTTCCTTAAATAAGTTTGCTGCTTTGTATGCTAAATTCCTTTCATCTGTAGGAACATAGGGTTTATTACATCTTAACTTTATGCCAGAATTAATTTTTTCAATTTTAATTATGTCATATAAATCTATAGTCTGCATTATCATTCTTAATAAATGATATCCATCATCCCTTTTTCCGACAACATCTAAGGCAATGTTTATTTTTGCATAAGCCTTAATCTTCATTTTCATATATCCTCTCTGTGCATTTTAACAATATTTTATCATAGGTAAAATATCTTGTCTAATTAAGTTATTGAAAAAAGCTTATGCAAATATATTTATTATTTTTAGTTTTGTATATCTTCATCAAATTTAATATGAACTAATCTTATATTTAAAGAAATATAACTTATTACTATACTGTTTTATATTTTTTATCTAAAACATTTCGTGTATTTACTTGTTCTTCTTTTATAACATCTAAGAGTAAATCTAATTTTTCATAAAATACTACGATTATATCATCTTTTTCACTTATTTCAATAGCATATTTTAGCGCTTCTACTTCATCAAGACATATCTTTAAGTTTGCATTTTTATTAGTTTTTAGTATCGCTTTTTCTAACAATTCTGCAATCTCTCCAACTTTTCTACCACGCCTATCCTTATCTTCTTTTATCACTATTTTATCTAAGTTATTAGCACATATCTCTCCAATTGAATATCCCACATCGTTTTTTCTATCGCCAGGTATACCAATTACTCCAATTAAATTATTTATGCCTTTAATCCTTTTTAATGAAGATATTACTGCTTTATATCCTTCAATGTTATGGGCATAATCTAAAATAATTTTTCTATCACCATAATTGTATATATTAAATCTTCCATTATTATATTCATTGTTTAGCTTAAAATCCATAAACCCTTTAGAGATCATGCAATAATCAACTTTTAATGCTATTAATCCCCCGCATGCTGCCATTGCATTTTCAATGTTATATTCCAATTTTCCGTCATAGGATATCGGTAAATCTTTAGTTGAAATAATTTCATATTGTCTGTTTTTATTAATTACACAAATCATATCATTTTCAATAAATATTGCTATTTTACCATTAGATATATTTTCTTGTATTAACTGATTTTCTTTAGATTTTGAAAAATAAATATTTTCAGCTTCAAATCTATTAATTATAGTTTTGCTATATTCATCATCAGCATTTATAACTACAAATCCATTCTTTTTTACAGCTTCTCCAACTAATGCTTTTGTAAAACTTAATTCTTCAATAGAATTAATTCCATCTAACCCCAAATGATCATTTGTTATATTTGTTATAATTGCCACATCTGCAAAGTCATATGCTAGACCTCTTTTTATTAATCCACCTCTAGCAGTCTCTAATACAGCTACATCTACATCCTTATTCATTAATATTGTCTTTGCACTGTTAAACCCCGAATCATCACCTTTATGTATACATTTATCATTTAAATATATACCATCAGTACATGTCATTCCTACGTTATTCCCCATTTTTTTCAGTACATGACTTATTAATCTTGTGGTAGTAGTTTTTCCATTAGTTCCAGTAATAGATACTACAGGTATGTTTTTAGGTTTTTGATCATAAAACATTTCAAGTATTGCTTTTCCCACATTACGTTTTTTACCTTCTGAAGGATAATGATGCATTCTTATTCCAGGTGCGGCATTTATCTCTAATATAACTCCATTACTTTCTTTAATAGGAATGCCTATATTTCTTGTGCAAATATCAACTCCACATATATCTAACCCCAAAGTTTTAGCTGCATTTATACAACAATCTATATTAGCTTCACAAATTTCATCTGTGCAATCTATTGCTATGCCACCAGTTGATATATTCGCATTTTCTCTTAATATTATTTCTTCTCCACTTTTAGGTATATAATCTAAATTAAATTTTCTCTTTGAAAGACATGAAGTCAACTCTGCATCAATTTTGATTTTTGTTAATGCTTTCTCATGATCCTCTCCTCTTAATGAATCTTCGTTAAGAATGTTAATTAGTTTCTTCAAATTATCTCTTCCATTACCAATAACAAAAGGTGGCAGTCTTAAAGATGCTGCTACTACTTTATAATTAACTACGCAAACTCGATAGTCTTTCCCATGAAAATACTTTTCAATAATAATATCCTTTTGATTTTTTCTCAAATTAATATATGATTCAACTAGTTGTTTTTGATTTTTTATATCAAGTATTACTCCTTGACCCTTATTCCCATATTGAGGTTTTAAAACTACTGGGTATCCTATTCTTTCTGCTTCCTGTAATAATCCAATTATATTAAATACCTTATCGCCTTCTGCTACAGGAATACTTTGATTTCGAAGTAACTGTTTTGTTAAAAACTTATCACAAGAAATATCAACACCTACACAACTAGTTTTATTTCCTATAGAAGCTTCTATAACTCTACTCATTTTTCCATATCCTATTTGATATATGTTACTATCTCCAAGTTGCATAACTGGTAGACTATATTCTTTTGCTGCATCACAAATTGCTTTTGTAGTACAACCCATTTGTTCATTTTTTAATATACCTTTTATGATATCAATTCTTCCCTTAAAATTTATTGGAATTTGATGAATTAAAGAATTTATTAAATCAATAGCTACATTTGCAATCTCAATTACAGTATTTTTATATTCATATTGCGCAATAATATAGTATATATTGCCATTAATTTCTCTTGATTTTCCATATGAAACATCTATCCCAAAATTATTTTGTAATGCTATAATTATATGTTCACAGATATGTGCTAAATAAGTCCCTTCTTGTAGTCTCTTTACAAATCCTCCATCTTCATCAATCCCACATCTATGTTTTTTTAATTCTGGTACCATATTCACAAGGTTAAAATTAAAATTAGGTATTTCTTTACTTGGTATTTCAGAATATCCTTCTAAATCAACATCTATTTTTATACACTTTTTATGAGAATAGATATTTTGTCCTTCATATATTCTCTTTTGTATTATCTTCATGACTAAATTTTTCCTCCTCAAAAGGTAACTTTTTTCTAAGATCAAATTTATTTCCATCAGTTAATATATGCAATTTCACATTATGCATGCTTAAAATATCATCACAATGCAATTCTGAAACATTGGTATATGTTATTGCACTTCCATCAATAAAATAAACTGCACCTTCTCCTATCACCTCAATTACTCCAGATTTATTAACTACTATTCCCGTATTTTCATCTATTCCTATTCCTAAAACTTCTGGGTTTTGAGCAATCCCTGTTAATAGCCTTCCTATTCTTCCTCTTTGAGCAAAATGTTGATCAATTATAACATCTTTAATTAGACCTAATCCTGGAGACATTTTTAATGTACATTTTCTTGGTGACTCTTCATCTTTTCCTTGAACTATCATCGTATCACTCATTACAGATGCTCCTGCAGAAGTTCCTACAATAAATGTACCCCTATGGCATGCTTCTTTTAAGGCATCATAAATTGAGGTTCCACCAATTAAACTTGTTATTCTTAATTGATCACCACCTGTGAAAAATATTAACGATGCTTCTTTTATCAGTTCTACGTTTAATTCTTCAAATGCATCAGTTCGCTCGCTAATATCTAATACCTTTATATTCTTGACTTTAAGCTCTTTAAAAACTTCTTTGTACTTAATTGCTGCTTCTTTTGGATATTCAGTTGCAATGGTTGCAATTAATAATATATCTTTATCTTTGTCAATTGAATTACATACTCTATTTAAAATTTCTTTTTTGCCTTCCTTATCTTCGGCACCTCCAATTATTATTAAATTACCACTTAAAATATCTTTCAAATATTATCACCTCATATCATGCATTACATATTCTTTCCACGAAATTAAATTATTATTCAAAAAATTAACCACAAAAAAGAGATGTCTCAAAGTGACTTAAAAGTCATTTTAAAACATCTCATTAAGTAAGACTCCACAAGTGAATATTCAAAAGTAATGCTTCCAAAAGTAAATGTACAAATTTTATATTTGGATACATTAACTTTCTTTTTAGAGCTTTTATATTTTATCAGCATAACTTTCCCTGTGATCATTTTACATTTGGTCAATCTAACTTACTCAGCGAACAAATTGGAGCCTAGTTTCCACAAATCTATACTATCTTAAAAAATTGCTCTTCCTGGAATTATCAATTTTTGTCCTTGTTCAATATGTTCTGAATCTTCAACTTTATTTATTTTAATTAGATCATCAACTGTTGTATTATACTTTTTAGCTAAATTCCAAAAAGTATCTCCTTCTCCCACAACATAAATAGTTATACTTGCCTTTTTCTCTGGCATATCTCCCTCTTCTTCAACTATATCTGAAATGAACTCTTTAGTCATTTCATACAGAACCTTTCCTGATAATATTATAGTTGCTTTAATTGCTATACTATTACCTTCTATTGATGCATCTATACTTTCTAGATTTGCTTTTACTATAGATTTCATATTTTCATCAGCACCAAAAATATCAATCATGGCTGAAAATGGTATTTCAGCTTTAACATTTGATAAATACTTTTCATCATCAGTTGTTTTATATAACACCTCTGCTTTAATGATACCCTCTATAACTACTCTATCTCTCATTACTTGCTTATCAGTTAATATTATAGCCGCATTCGCAGATATAATATGTTCAGGTTTCAAGTCCTTCTCCTTCAACTGAATATTATGCTTAATAATTGATTCAGAGCTATTTGCTCCATGAAGTATACCAACTTCATGTTCATCTTTTTTGAGCCCAATTAAGCATTTATTCGAATATGCATCTTTAATCGTATCTATATTTTCTTTTGAGAATACTTTAACATTTGCTTTAACTATAAATTCATCATTTATAATTCTTACTTCTCCTAAATCATCTTCTTCTAGCATTAAATCATTATTTGATATTTCATAGCAAACTGTTGGAAGCATATCTGATGTAACGCCCTTAACTTCTTCTTCTTTTGATAAATAAATATCATCTTCTAAAGGAATTATGTCTTTAGAGTCATCACCTTTATATAAAATATTTAATTTGCAGTAACAACCAAGATAAATTTTATCATCTGCAATCTTTACTTCTTTTTTGTGTAATTGCAACGAACACTTTAAAATCTTATTTATTTGTGGTTTATCCATTCCAACTCTAATTATACACTTACCCATTAGTTCAACATCTTCATTTGCACTGATTTTATTTATTGTTTCAGTCTTCTTTAAAACTTCTACCTCATCACTACCTTCAATGTCTTTTACAAATTCAAACTCATTACTCTTATAAAGTTCCCAATCTATAGTAATTATGCTCTGGATTGATATTTTCCTTTCATTCATTATTTTAGCTTCAATATGTTCAACATTGCATTGTGCCTCACAAATAACTTTATATTCCCCTTGATTCAAATCAATATTATTTGTAAAATTCTGATTGTAGTTAACTGAATTTGCAATAAGACCATCTTCTCTAGCCAAGTATATTACTGTATATTCAATTTTCCCTTCTAATACTATTTTATCTCCGATTATTTCTTTATTAATTATCATTGGTCTAGCTTCAACAGTTAATATTTCTTGTACATCAGGATGAGTATCTGGAATTAAATATTCTTCTTTTAATACAGTATTAGAATTACTATCCCTAAGTAATTGTTCAAATTGTACATTTTCCTTTATAACATCTATATTTGCCATATTTCATACCTCCATAAAATTCCTATTATTTATTTATATACTTATTGTTGGAACTTTATGATATATATATTTCTATTCGAATATTAATTTTCAGCAAAAATTCTATTAAATTCGCCTAATAATATGCTTATTTATTTATTTATTCATTTTTTCTCATTTTTCTATTGACACATATTATTTTTTGTCGTATTATAGTAATTGGTTATTGACCATATAACCTCTCATAAATTCTCAATACCCTTTTATACCATAGTTGAAAGATGGAAACCCACCATCTTTCTTTTTTATTTATAATTATATAAATAATTTAATTTTCTTATCATATTTTGTACCATAATTATCAATGCTTAGTTATTGATAAAATTCTTGTAGACTTTCTAAAAAATGTTTTCTATTTACACTTACCTAAGTTTTTTGACATTCAATTAAAGGCTTCATCATAAAATATATTATAATTTACTAACTACAAAGAAAAAAACTCCGATAAATCGAAGTTTATATTATAGTTGGAAATACCAATTGTACAGTCTTTGTTAATACATCTGAATAGCTATAAGTCACAGTCCTTTGGGTGTCATCTTTTAATCTTATAACAAAAATACTTGGGTATACACTTTCAATGATACCATCATTAACTAAAATCTTTTTCCTTCCACCATTAGCTTTTAGAGTGACTTTTTGACCTACATGTCTCTCTATGTCGTTCTTAATGGAAGCAATAGTAATAGTTTTAACATTTTCCATATAAACACCCTCTTTCTCATTAAATTATATCATGTGCCCTTATATTTGTCAAGTAAAACAATTATTTTATCATTTCTCTCCCAGTCTTGTCAATGTAAACATTTTTCCAAATACATATTTTTTAAATATTTCATCTTATTATGTGTATTTTTCTAATTATTATTCTATTTTCCATTAATTTTATTTTTTAAATCCATTTTATTGAAAACGTCTATTACTCAATTATTAAATCGCTCACATTTTATTTCAATGTATAGAATATTTCATTATTTATTTTTGTGCTTACTTTTTATTACTTATATAATCTTACCAACTTTGTCTTTACTTATTCTTAATATATTGAAAAACTAAAAAACAGTATAGTGAACGCTTCTTGTGATTCAATACCATAAACCCTTTGATATTTTAATTGGTGTTTGAGATATTAACTTTATATAGTTCATTGCTAATTATTCTTTAATAGTAACCGTAGGTAAATCATCCATGTTAATCTTTCCAGTTATAGGTGATCTAACTACAGCTGCGAAATATTCTGCCATTGCAAGTATTACAAAGTTATTAATATACATGCTGTCAAAATGTATGAAATGTACAAGTGCTACTCCATAAATATTTCCTATTAAAGCCCCAATGGCAAGTAGTGGAATAAATATCCATCCTGGCGCTCCTGATCCAAGACTTACCATAGCGAATAAAAATTTTACAAGAACTACAATCACTAAAATTGTTAATGATTAATAAACCAGTAATAATACCTACTCCTATCCCTTCAAAAACAAGCTTTAATTTAAAGCTATGCCAGTGAAATAATGTAGTTATAGCCATCTACTTATTTGTCATGTTCAAAAATATTTTTTTAGATTATTTAACATATTAAAAAGCCATCTAAGAATAATTAATTATTCTTAGATGACTTCTTGTATAAATAAATTTATTAACTATATATGTTGCAATAAAGTTTTCATATATCTCTTAACCAACATTTTATAAGCAAATTCTAAAATTCTTAAGTTCTTTAGAATATTAGAATTTTAGAATTCCTAATTGTAAAATCATTATTGAAACTTATATAAATGACATTGGCTTTACATCCAATACATTTTTTATTATTTATTTGCATAATATTATCTTCTTGAACTCTATTTTTTTGATTTGCTCATAGACATCTTCATATTTTAAACAAATTATATATTTAAGTCTATGATTTTAAAATGATAGTTTATTCTAAATAAATATTAATAACAACCTCTATTCATCTTACTATTTGCGAGCAGCTGAGATGTACCATTCTTTTCCCATTCCTCTACTTGATCAATAGCTTCTTGAGGATTTTTCCCCAATCCTACAAGTACACCTGACAAAATAAATTCTTGATATAAATGTTCTGGATTAATTCCCGCCTTAGCTTCAGCCATAGCACGATTAACTAATGGAGTAATAAACTTAACCCAATCATCAGGAGTAAATTTAGATTTGTCTTGGATTATACCTTCATTCATTGCTACAGGATTTCTACTATTGTTTACTGTAAGTACACCCACTTTAGGTAAATTCTTAAGTGTAGACATTCCATGACAAGATTTAAACTGAGCTGTTAAGTCTTTACCTGCTGTATTACCATCAAAATGTTTTCCACCCTTCCAAGCTGATACTTTACTCAAATCGTAAACTATACCGTCAATTGCCACATAGGAAGGTTTTCCGTTACTTCCATCATACTGTGCTAATTCTTCTAAAGTAAATTCTTTTTGTTGTCTATAATAATTATCGCCTATAAGTTCATTAATAGTTTTAAAATCAAAATAAGCAGCCATATCTACCTCTTAAATATTTTTATCTATACAGTGTATGACTATAGTAGTGCATAATGTTCAATAATTTGCTTTTTCTAAAAATAGTACTGTTTAGTAATTTTTAAATTTTAACCAATTTATATTTTACATAAATTCTTTTTATATTCACATACTAGTATTAACATTAAACTGCATAAGAATTAGCTCTAACGGAGGTCAAATTAATGAAAAGATTTATTTCTACATGTTATGTTTTTTTATTACTATCATTTAGCATGAATACAATAAAAGTTTTTGCTCTATCTAAAACTTTTACTCAGGGGCTTTATCTAGTTAGAGATGCAGGTTTGGTAACTAATTCTACTTACAAAGTTAGAAACCTTTCTTTTCGTAATCCAGCTGTTCTTATAGTCTTTGATGGAAATAATATGATGCAAGAATTTTTAAGATTAGAAAGTAGATCTCCAGAGTATTTTATTAGGCCTTTAGGTTATGACTATATAATTGTAATTATTGGTGATGCCGAGATTGAATTTTCTTAAAAAATACTTTTACATCTTTTTTCTTAATGTGTTATAAATTTTATTTCTGCCTTTATAAATTTAATCTACTCAAACTCAAACTATGTATCAATATCAATATAATTTATTTTTTACGTCTTTGTATGATTTTATTTGCAAAACTATCCTCTATACAATCTTTAGTTTTAATCAAAGGCGCCCTTCCCGCGTCAGTTTATCTGACCCTATATCTCAAATACCAAAACTCTTCCCCATACACCCAACATCATTAATATCCATAATATAAGCCTTGTGCTTCATAAAAACCTCCATTCATAACAGATATAGCCTGTCCTTTAGCAAATACGTATATAGGACTATCCCTTATATCTATATAACATTACGCTTTATCAAACTACTATATTAGCTATAACTATAATAACGTTAGCTACAAATCCAACTTACTTGCTAGAGAAATTGGAGCGCAGCTCCAATTATATATATTCAAATATCCAAGCCCTTTAGGGTTTGGATATTTTCCTTTCTGTCGAAGGCAACAACAATTAAATGCGAAGTGCAAGCTATGTAAAACTCACTCTTTATAATTAGCACAATTTATGACATAGCTTGTACCTCGCTTCCTTTTAGATGAGAAAAACATTAACTAAAAAAATATATCTTTTTTACACTTTATAAAAATATCATTTAACAAATAATATAACTTCATTTATAAATATTAATTAACAATTGTAAATTCAGAATCTATCTTGTTCAGTTGTATCTTCCAATTTGATGATTTATAAATTTTATAGTCTGTAGTTACAGCCATGCATGAAACACCTTTAACACTGTCTATAATTTCTAACCCCTTGTCTATACCAGATACGAAAACAGTTTTAGTAAGAATATCTGAAAGCATGTTACAATCAGGAATATTACTATCTACAACTATTGTATCACTCATCACTCCATTGTCTGTTGGGTAGCCAGTAGCTGGATTTAATATATGATGGTACCTCTTATCATCTTTCATGAAAAATCTTTCATAATCGCCAGATGTAGAGATTGCTTGTTGTGATAAACTAATTACTCCTAGATAGTCTTGATTGCTATTATTTCTAGGATGCTTAATTCCAACTGACCAAGGTGTACCATCTGATTTCTGACCAAGAGTATATATAGAGCTTCCTCCAAGACTTATAATGGCACTCTTAACGCCATACTTTTCAAAAACCTTTATAACCTCATCTGCAGCAAATTCCTTGGCTATCCCTCCTAAATCTATTGACATACCTTCTTTTAGTAGTTTAACACTATTATCCTCATCATTTATGCTGATATTATTGTATCCCACCAATGGCAATTTAGATTTGATTTCTTCATCTGTAGGCACTCTCTCATTATCAGTACCTATTCCCCAAAGTTTTATAATTGGTCCTATAGTTATGTCAAATGCTCCATTACTTAATTTAGAATACTTAACTGCAGTTTTAAGCATTTTAATAACTTCAGGATGTACATTTGCATACTCCTTACCTGCTGCTTGGTTAATTTTACTTATGTCACTACTTTCTATGGTAGCACTAGCCATTTGTTCAATTTCATCTATTCTTATAAATGCTGCATCTATAGCTTCACTAGCTTTTGGTCCATAAGCTTTTAGCTGTAGAACAGTATCCATCTTTAAGGCTGTTTTATCAATTTCTTTGTTAGTCGTTGAACATCCGGCAAACATGAATATTAACAATAGGCACGTCATCATCATAGATATTTTTTTTATCATCTGCGCCCCTCCTTGATACTTTAAGAAATCTTATATCTTATCTAATTATCTTATTTTTTTAATTCATCAAACCTACATAAAGCATTGCAAACTAATGTTTATATTTATATTTATATTATTAAACCACCAAAAGGTATAAAGTATTTTTCAATACACAATATAATGTACAAGCAAATCTTATTTGTGCCTATATATTGTACAGTTGAGAACTTGTTTGACCTTTTTGTGGAACAATCATAAATAAATGCTTCTAAATTTCATAACCGTAATAATCTGCCAAGATTATCCCCCATTATATTATCTAAATCTTTATCAGATATTATGATTAGATACACCACTTATTTTCGTTACAGTCGCAATAATCTTATTGAAAAAAAATCCTAACTTTTCACTCTTAAATATATCCGACAACATTGGATAAAAGTAATTTTTCTTGCTTTCTGGTTCTCCTGCACATAATACAACCATATCTATCCCATGCAAATCTAAATACTTTATTATGCTTTTCTCACTGCAATATGTACCACAAGCATGTGCATGTCCATCTATGATCATAATTGATGCCACCTACCTTTTAAATGTATTATAGCATATTTTGTAAATATCCTATTGTTCAATTTTCAATAAATTTTAACCTTAGTACTACTAATCTATAACTACCATACTGGGAATAACCTACAGAGTATACCTGCAGGTTATTTTCATTGTCTATTAACCTTTATATCATTTTAAATAAAAACTAGAACATTTAGTTTGAGCATAAATTGTAGATTTTGTTCCCGAAATATTTATGTATTGTAGATTACAAAGTGTATTAGCGTTATTAATACAGTTTCTGACTTCACAAGTAAGATAATCACATTGGTTATCAGCAATTGCATTATTAGTTAGTGTATCATGTAAATTTTTACCTGAAAATGAATCACACCAAGTTCCACTTTTACTTGATACATTTGCACCTCCAATATCAGTTCTGCTAGAATAACAAATACCACTTTTATTATGTGAGCAGTTATTTATATCACAATTAATTTGTTGCATGCAAAACACTCCTTCTAACTACATATAAATTACTTTATAATTCATTCATAAACTTATTTTTTATTTACAGGTATACTAACCTTCATAATATTATTACCTTTTTAAACTATAATTATTTATAACAAAAAGCATATTCCCTATACTAAAAGTATTAGACGTATGCTTTTTATTCTTAAAATAGAGTGAGGGTACTTTTTCAGTATCCTCACTCTATGCTATTCTTTTTTTAATAGTTTTATATGTTTATTATTATCTATAATAATTTACTAATTAGAAATTTGTAAATATTATAATACTATTCATTTTTATAGTATCGAGGTTAATTACATGTTAGGCATACTTCTACATTCATTTGCACATTTTTTACATTCATCTGCACATTTCTTGCAATGTTCCTCTTTAAACATTCCACATTCTTGTGCACATTTATCACAAATAGTAGCACAAAGTTGGCAATGTTCCTTTACAAATTGACCATTCATTGACATAAGTGCTGAAGACATTTGACACATGCATGCACATTCAGCAAGAATACTTATACAGTTCTTTCTTGCTGCAACATCAGATTCATTTAAGCATGCTGTAAAGCATTCATGACATGCTTGAGCACATCTATTGCACTCATCAATACACTTTTGAAATTTATCTGTTGAATTAGTTACTATTCCCATTTATATAGCCTCCTTAAAATTGCTTTATTAGTACATGAATTATTGTGTGCAATAAAGTATTTATTATACAAAACCAATTTTTATTTTTCTCAATTTATCAGTGAAAATGATATATGTTAAAAATCTTATATTAACTTAGAGATAAAATCCTAAAATTAAAAGACACCTTATAAGTGTCTTTTAAGAAATAGAGACTTCTCCGTTTCCAGCTATTACAAGTCTGTAGTTAGGTCCGATAGGTATTAAACTAAATTTTTGTGATTGAGGTTTCAAACGTATAGATTGTTGTAAATTCTGATTTCCATCAAAAATTAGCATAAAAATAGCATTGTTTTGAGAAATATTTTGAATAGCATAAACCCTATCTGGTGAAAAATTTAATTCAGTTGCTTTATAAAAACCTTCTTTTAAAACCTTAGTTTCAGCTACAGACGTTACTATAAGCATATTAAATGATAAAAATAATGAAATTAATAATACACTCGTAAATTTCTTCATTATATATAACCACCTTTCACTTAAAATATCTTTTCAGAAATAACGACTTCTCCATCACCAACTATTAAAATTTTATAGTTAGATTGAAGATGTTGTAAATCGTATTTAGGTGATTGAGGTCTTAATCGTATAGTTTGCATTACAATTTGATTCTCATCAAAAATAAAAACTTGAACCCGCTCAGCAAAGGAAACATTTTGAATAGTATAATCTTTATCTGGAGAAAAATTTAAAGCAGTTACTCTATAAAATCCTTCCTTAAGGGTATTTGTTTGGGCTACAGAGGTTACTATAAGCATATTAAATGACAAAAGCAATGAAATTAGAAATAAAATAGTGCATTTCCTCATTATATAACCACCTCCAATTTTATTTTATCAAATAAGCATAATTTTATACATATGTTTACTTGATAACTTCAAATATATAAAGGCTATGAAAGTGTATAAATTTGAATTAGATAGTATTGAAGTAAAGATAAAATAGTTTAAAAAGTCTAAATATATTTCAAGGATAAGTTGGTTATAAATTTATTGTATACTCTAAAAGAAGCAAGTGCGATTTTTGTTAAAAAAATCTCACTTGCTTCTGATATTGAAAAAATATAAATGTAACTATATAATATTTATTTTAATATCTCACAGCTTCCTGTCATTATTGTTAAAACATCATTTATTCTTGATACCCTATCTTCATTAGTGAGCACAATCAAATAGTCTCCAGGAAAAATGACAGTATCTCCTTTCGGAATTATTTCATCCTCTCCTCGCTTAACGGCTACTAACAAACAACGGGATGGCCATTTAACTTCTTTAATTTGCTTTCCATCTAAATCTGAGCCCATGCAAACTGCAAACTCTAATATAGCCTTATTTTTCTTATTGCCAATAGATGTTTTTTCTCCTTGATTATATAATATCTTTTCAAGTAATGATTCATAAATAGGTTTTGATCCTAAAGCATCTGCTACTATATATGCAACTATAGATACAATTGCCAAAGAAAGTAAATAACTAAATGAACCTGTCATTTCAGTAATTAGAATTGTTCCAGTTATAGGTGCTCTAACTACAGCTGAGAAATATCCTGCCATTGCAAGTATTATAAAATTATTAATATAACTGCTGTCAAAATGTACAAAATGCGCAAGTGTTACTCCATAAACATTCCCTATTAAAGCCCCAATGGCAAGCAATGGAAGAAATATTCCTCCTGGTGCTCCCGATCCAAAACTTACCATAGTGAATAGAAATTTTGCAACAACTACAATCAATAGAATTGTTAATGAGAAATTATTTGTAATTAATGATGTTATAAGTTCATGTCCTCCACCTAAAACTTGTGGTAAATAAATTCCAATAATAATTGAAATCAATAATGGCATTATTATTCTCATTTCTTTTGGTAGCCATTTTTGAGCAACATATAGATTTTGAGTTTTCAAAAGAGTCTTATTAAATATCACTCCTAAAATCCCCAATAAAATTCCTAATAAAATTATATAAAAGTATAAATTAAGTGGTAATGTATTTAGCTTTCCAAGAGTAAAAACTGGTTTTAATCCAAAGAAACCACTAGCTATAAAATCAGCTGATAATGCGGCCGATAATGCTGAAAGTAAAACCAAGGGTGAAAAATTTTTATGAACTTCCTCTAATGCAAACATTACTCCAGCTAAAGGCGCATTAAAGGCAGCAGCTAGTCCTGCACTTGCTCCACTTGTAATAAGATATTTTTCTTCAATCTTAACTCTTTTAAATACTTTACTAAATCCTTGCCCAACTGCTGCACCCAATTGAACTGATGGACCTTCTCTACCTAGTGAAAGACCTGAACCTATTGAAAGAATTCCTCCAATAAATTTACCAAGTATAACTCTCCACCATGTCATATCAAGCTTTCTAAGTAGAACTCCTTCAACTTGGGGAATTCCACTTCCACTAATCATGGGCTCATGTTTAACCATCAGCCCTACAATATATCCTATAATTATTAATGCTCCAATCCAAGGTAGAATAAGTATGGGTTTTATAGATATTATTTTATAAATATCACTTAAGAGAACTCCTGCCTTTTCAAGTGCATATCGATACATTACGATTAATAAACCAGTAATAATACCTACACCTATTCCTTCAAAAACAAGCTTTAACCTAAAGCTATGCCAGTGAAATAATGTATTATAGGTATTGTGTTTGTTTTTGACTTCCATTTTTCTGCCTCCATTATTACTCCAAAACTAATCATTAGTTACACACAAAATATACAAGCATACTTTGCTGTTATTTTTGTGTGACTTATACTTTTTAAAATTTTCTAAATGTGTGTATTTTAATTATATTGATATATATATGTTATCATATATATATCTTGATTTAAATGAAAAAGTAATTGAAACATGTTGTTAATACAAAAAGACTGTAGTAGATTTGCTTTTACACAGTCTATCCACAGTGCTTCAATTTTATATATAATCTCTACTTAAATACTATCACACTAGTTATAATTAATATTCTTCACCCAAATATTCATATCTTCAAACGTGCCACATATATTACAGTTATTAACTAGTCTACCTGTATATTTATAATTATGTTTACTTAACACAATATTAACACCAGGATTTATTGCTCTAGACAAACTATATAAAGTGCGAAATCCCTTCTTTTTAAGATCTACTTCTAAAGAACAAATAATATTCGATAATATACCCTTCCCTCTATAATCAGGATAAGTAGCACAGTCAGTCATTTCTGCATTTAAGTTTTCTTTATCCATATCAGCTGAAGCTATCCCAATTATTTTTCCATCATAAACAGCTACTTTATATAAAACTTTTCCATTCATAGTTTCCTTCAAAAATTCTTCATCATAAACAGGAGACGGATATGTCGAAAATACTGTTGAAAATAGTTTTACCATTTCTTTTATATCATTTTCATTTGCATTTCTTATACAATATTTAGACTTATCACTACGATGTATAAAAGTATCTCTTACAGCTAAACACTCTTTTACTAATAACTCTTTCTTAGTAAAATTACTACAAATTTTTCTGTCGCTAATTATAAAATAAGACATGCAGAACGCATCTTTTCCTTTAAAATAGCCATTGATTTTCCCTTCTAACTCAAATCCTGCTTCTTCAAAAATTATTAAAGATTCACTATCACAGTTGCAAATAATTTTACCTAAATGTTCCTTCGAAGAAAAGTGAATTATTCTTTTTATATTTTGAACTGATATATTATTTAAATCAACTATTTTTACTCGCTTATTAGTATAATCCACATATATTTTAGTGCGATCTATTTGGGTATAATAATTTTTAATTAAACTACATCTATCTGCTCTCATTAAATTCTTCTCTCCTTTTCATTCTAACGTTGCTTCTTGGCGTTAAACAGATTTGGTCATCTCTAAATAGTTTTTCTAAACCCTTATGCTCATCTTTCTTAAATTTATCACATATTCCACACTGTTTACATTCATGGCTTTTATCAGAAGGTTCAGTATAAGTGCAAATTACTCCTTCATAGTTTCTAAGTATTACTTTATCAGGTGATCGTGAAATCAAATACTGAGGGTTAACAGGTATTTTACCACCACCACCAGGAGCATCAATTACAAAAGTAGGTACTGCAAATCCAGAAGTATGACCGCGTAAAAGCTCTATAATTTCTATACCAGTTGAAACTGGTGTTCTAAAATGTTCAATCCCTTCAGATAAATCGCATTGATATATATAATATGGTCTTACTCTATTCATTACTAATTTTTGAACAAGACTTTTCATAATATATGGACAATCATTAATATTCTTCAATAGTACAGACTGATTTCCTAGTGGAATTCCTGCATCAGCAAGCATTTTACAAGCAAGCTCTGACTCTTTTGTCATTTCATTTGGATGGTTGAAATGTGTATTAATCCAAACTGGATGATATTTTTTTATAATATTGCAGAGATTTTCAGTTATTCTTTGTGGCATAACAACTGGAACTCTAGTTCCAATTCTTATAACTTCTACATGACTTATATCCCTTAGTTTTTGTAATATGAACTCAAGTTTTTCATCTGAAACACACAATGCATCACCACCTGATATAAGTACATCTCTTACTTCCTTATGAGCTTTGATGTATTCAATAGCTTTTAAAATATTATTCTTCGATAAAGCCCCATCTTTCTGTCCTGCAAAACGTCTCCTTGTACAATGTCTACAATACATTGAACATTGCTCAGTAATAAGAAGAAGTACTCTATCTGGATACCTGTGTGTGAGTCCGGGGACAGGAGAATCAAAAGTTTCGTGCAATGGATCATTGCTATCACATTCTGATATTTCTGTTTCATGAATAGTTGGAATAGCTTGTCTTCTAATTGGGCAATTGTAGTCATCTGGATCAATTAGTGTTGCATAATAAGGGGTTATTGCCATTTTTAGTTTCTTAAGACTAGCCTTTACTCCATCTTTTTCTTCTTCTGTAAGATTTACAACTTGTTCTAATTGTTCTACTGTGGTAATTCTATTAAGAATTTGCCATTCCCAACTGTTCCACTGATCTTCTGTAACATCTTTCCATAGTGATATATCTTTATAGTTTCTTTTCAATTTAAACACTCCTTTTGTACTGTGATATTATTCAAATAGAAACGAAATATCTGTTCTATATGGCAGGTGATAAATTTATACTACTTAAAAAGCTCTGTAATTTTTCATGCTTTGGGTTATTAAATATTTCATTTGGAGTTCCTATTTCGGCAACATTACCTTCATTTAAAAACACTACTTTATCTGATACTTCATTTGCAAATGCCATCTCATGAGTTACAATAATCATTGTCATTCCCATTTTAGCAAGTTCTTTCATAACCAAAAGTACTTCACCAACAAGTTCTGGATCTAGGGCAGACGTTGGCTCATCAAACAATATAACCTCTGGGTTCATAGCTAATGTTCTGGCAATTGCAACTCTTTGCTTTTGTCCACCTGATAGCATAGCAGGATAAGTGTCTGCTTTCTCTTCTAAACCAACTTTATTTAAAAATTCTCTAGCAATCTCTTCTGCCTTTTCAGATTTCATCTTCTTAATAATTTTAGGTCCACTCATAACATTTTCTAACACTGTCATATTAGGAAAAAGATTAAAATTCTGAAATACCATTCCCACCTTTTTTCTTAGCAAATTAATCTCGTATGGTGTTTTTCCGACAACTTGTCCATCAAATATTATTTCCCCACTATCTTTATTTTCAAGAAAGTTTATACAACGAAGCAAGGTACTTTTCCCAGATCCACTTGACCCTATTATACTAACTACTTCTCCACGTTCTACCTTCAAGTTGACACCTTTAATTACTTCTAGATTATTGAAACTTTTATATAAATCACGTACTTCAATCATTAAAATCACCTCTCATTACGTTTTAATTTGTACTCAATATGCATTAGTAGTTTACTTAATACATACGTTAAAAGCATGTAGAAACAAGCAGCATCGAAATAAATTGGGAAAATAGAATATGTTGCAGCTGCAAATTGTCTTGCTAGCATCATTGTTTCTGAAATAGTTATAACACTTGTAAGTGATGAATCTTTTATTGCCAAAATAAATTGATTTCCAAGTGATGGAACCGCATGTTTAAATGCTTGAGGGGAAATAACATATCTAAATGATTCAAATTTAGTCATTCCAAGGGCATGTGAAGCTTCTTCTTGTCCATAATCAACTGATTTGATTGCTCCACGAAAAATTTCGCTAATATAGGCACCATTATGAAATGCTAACCCAACTACTGCAGTAACAAATCTATTTATAGTAATTCCCATTTGTGGCAACCCATAAAAGATAAAAAATAGCTGTAATAGTAATGGTGTTCCACGAACAACTGCCACATAGAAATCAGTTATTATACATAATATTTTTATTTTAGTCATTTTTAAGAGATTTACAACAATACCCAAAACCATTCCTAAAAGTATTGATAATATAGATAGCTCTAACGTAAGGACTACTCCTGGTAAAAAATTCGGTAAATACTTAATTGCTATGGAAAAAAAACTAACTATTCCATCTTTAGTTTCTAATAAAATTTCTAATATATTCATAAACCTACTCCTCATATAAGGTACATATTGACTTGTTATTTTATTACTACTATTTTGTCAAAATATTAGTACCAAACCAACGGTTACTTATTTCTTGGTACGTTCCATCTTCAATTATCTCTTTCAATGCATTGTTCATTGATTCAAGTAACTCTTTATCCTCTTTACGTACACCAATCCCAATATTTTCTGTATAAAGTAAAGGACCAACAGGTACTAAATTATATTCTTTTGGAGCTTTCAATCCTACAAATCTGCTCGTTACAAGTCCATCTGAACGCCCATTTGCAGTTGCCATAAAGTTTTCAATGTCCCCTTCAAATTGAAGTACTTCTTTAATATTGCTCATACCTTGTAATTCTTTTTGAAAAGTTGTACCAGTAACAACACCTACTTTACCATCTTTTAAATCATTTATAGATTGCAAATTTAAATCCTTCTTTGCAAAAAATTGTGCCCCATCATAGTAATATGGTTCAGTAAAGCTTACTTCTTTTAATCTATCTTCTGTAATAGCCATACTGCCTATAATTGTATCAAATCTCTTACTTTTTAAACCTCCAACTATACCATCCCATTGTGTTGTAATTGCTTCTGCTTTAACTCCCATCTTTTCTGCAATTGCATTTGCAATATCTACATCAAATCCTACTACCTTACCACTTTCATCCATATAATTAAATGGTGGATATGCTCCTGTTAAGGCATATGTAAATTTCCCTTTTTCTTTTATTTGATTCAATGTAGATTTATTTGTCTGTGATCCACATCCTACAAGTGCACTAATCATTAATGCTGACATAAATAATGTTAAAATTCTCTTTTTCATATATTTCCCTCCTAGTGTAATCTCTCGATAACATCGTTATACGTATTATCTCTTCTATTTAATTACCAATTTTTTAAGTTCCAAGTACTTGTCATAAATTTATATATTTTATTAGTGTAGATTTACCTTATCTACTGCTACTATATCTTTCAAATTTTCAGAATTATGTTCATTTTTATTTATATATAAATCTTCTATAACTTTTGACAAATCCAATACATCTCTCATCTCATAAAATCCAGCTTTGTTTTGAATAAACTTTATTGCATGAATTGCACCTGATGCAAAAACTTTTCTTGAAAAGGATTCATGAGAAATTGTAATTCTATCATCTTCCCCAGCAATTAATACCTCATGTTTTCCAACCACACCACCAGCACGTACTGAATTAATTGATATTCCGGCTTCTGGAATATCCTTACCGGCATATAATAAACCACTTTCTATTTCTTTTGCTATCTTTACTGCAGTACCAGACGGACTATCTTTCTTGTTTCTATGATGGATTTCCGAAATTTGAAAATCATAATTATTCAACAGTATAGATGCTAGCTTTGTTAAAATCATAAGTACATTTACTCCTAATGTTATATTAGGTGCATAAACTATTCCCACTTGATTATTATTAGCTAAAGTCTCTATTCTTTTTAAATCCAACACTGAAAAACCTGTAGTTCCAATAACCATATTAACTCCTAGTCTTGATATTATCTCTACATTCTTCAAAGTAGCTTCGGCTTTAGAAAAAGTCAACTACAACATCTGGTCTATATCTTAATATAATCTCCTCTAATTTATTAGTGCCTTCTATTTTAATTCCATTTTTTTTATTTTCAATTACTTCTCCTAAATCCATATGTCTTTTAAGGCTGCCAGGACTACACATAGCCGTTACAATTTTCATACCATCCTGCTCAAATACCATCTTCGCAATTTCTTTTCCTGTCTTTCCAATATCAATTAAACATACTTTTATCATAAAAACTCCTCCTTAAGTGATTTTCTAAAACAATAATAAGCTGCAGAGAAGTCTCTACAGCTTGTTAAGCCTTATTATTCACATATATACCAAAAAAAGTATGATATTAGTATGCCAAAAGAACTTCTCTTCAACGCTTACGAGATTAGCTGACGGATTCGGGTCGAAGAAAATTAACCCTACTTATCATATGATAAGATTCACCCCAAAAATTGGTTCTCCCGCTCAAATTGATTCAGCGTTTTTAATATTTTATTGTTTTGTTATAATTCATATTATCTATAATAACCATATCATTTTAACATATATATGTCAACGTATATATGTTAAAATGATATGTATTTAAACAAACCAAGGATTTCCAATATGCTTATTATTGCATGAGTTATTGAATTTATTAAAAGTAATGTTTTACTAATTTCTCTATATCTAAATATATATTTCTATACATTCCAATAAAGCATATTGACTTGTCATTTTTTTGATTATGCCTAAGTTTATGAAATATATTATGTCGTATATATTGACGCATATATATGTGGATGTTAATATAATTAAAGTTATATTAAATTTCACTAAAATTACAGACTAATTTAGTGATATGATAAGATATACCTACTTTTGTTATTTATTATATATAACTTATAACACTGTTAAATAGCCGTAAGTTATATTTATAAAATCAAAAATTATATATGGAGGTTACTTATGGATGAAATACTTGCTTCAAAAGAACAATTAATATCTAAAATGGATGAATTAATATCAAATAACGAAGGACCTTTTAGTGTTGTGGTTGCTGATATTGATGACTTTAAAAATTTAAATAATTTATATGGAGATTCTGTTGGTGATGAAGTACTAAAAAAACTCATTTCAATTTTAAATAATAATTTATCATCTACAGACATTATTTGTAGAGCTGGTGATGAATTTAATATACTCCTTGTAAAAAAAGGAGCTGAAAGAAGCTTTATGGAATTAGAAGAAATAAGAAGATATTTATCAGATAATACATTTAGCCTATGTGATAATAAAGCAGAGAATATTTATTTTACCTTAAGTTTTGGAGTTGCAAGTTATCCAAGGGATGCTAAAACTGTAGTTGAGCTTTTTCGGGTAGCTGATAGTGCTTTGTTTAGAGCAAAGGATTTGGGAAAAAATAGAATTTGTCTTTCTGAGGCAGAAAGCATGGTTTTGAAATCCAACTATTTTACTAAAACTCAACTCGATAGACTTTCTAGACTTTCCAAGGCAAATGATAGAACTGAAGCATTTCTTCTTAGGGAAGCCCTTGATGATTTATTTAAAAAGTATAGTAGATAAAACTTCTATACTTTCCTCGTTAAAAAAAGCTAATCAAAAATTACTTTTCAATCAGCCTGTTTTAAGTAAACAATAAGGCACATGAAAGAAAATAATAGACCAGCATGCTTGTCTATTATTTTCTTTTATGTGCCTAAATTTAATATTATCTAATAAACAATACTCGAAATATTGAAAGAATACTGATCTTTTAAAATCATAAACATTCTGTCATGTTCTTTACTCCAACAATTATCAACATAATCGCAGTTATTGCAATTCCAGCAATAAATTGCACCAAATTTCTCAATAACATTTTTATTGTTATTGAAATTTTTAGTCACATCCTTAATCATTTCTGATGGATAAAACTGTTCTAATAATTTAATATCTGTGGCACTGATATTTTCTTTTTTATATTTTGACTATTTAGATTATATATTAATTAAGTAATTTCCTCATTGCTTATATTGTCAATATCTCTTAAATATTTTTTCATTTTAATGTAGCTACTATAATTGTCAAGAGCTTCAACATCATGAATAGTCTCAACTTCACTAAATCCTGGCACAATTACATGATAGCTTGAAAATCCTAAAAATGATACATCTCTGATAAATATAGAATAATCATCTCTTTTTAATATATTTAATAAATATTCTAACATATCTGAATTGCTATCACCATTTACGTTGTTAAATCCTGTGAATTCATATGCAATTGACATCGCATTCCGTTTAATTTAGGCTATGTTAATGAATAGTGTTGATAATATAGTATATAATAATGGAACTCCTTTTCAAGAGTTCCATTATTTCACGATTAATGAAGTTTGCGAATTAACTACTAAACATACAATAATTAATATTTACAGGGGAGTATTACCTTCAAATTACGTTAATAGATTGTCCAACCTTTTTTTAATAAAATTGTTATATGCAACTTATTATAAAATATTGCTAATATAATATTAAATAAAATAATATGAATAGTACCTTTATAAAAATAAAGATACTTAATAATACTTCTATTATATGTAATAATAGAAATATACTAAATTCTATATAATCTTTATAATCCTTCCTTAATAACAGAGCATAATAAGATATTAGTAAAATGTCTATTGAAAATCCTGTATCACATTTAACAATTTCATTTTCTCTTCTTAACTCCATAATTTCACACTCTTTTCTTATATATTTTAGTGGGTTATAGATGAACATATAATTCTCAACAATTTACAAATATTCATTGCTCCAAATTATTTTAGTAAACACTTAAAGAAAAATACAAAGCAATTATTAATAGACAGTATTGATATCACTTAATATTACATCATCCCCCACCGCCAGATACTAAAGCAAGATATCTATCACCATCCAAATGCAAATAAACTACTTTTCCGTTTCCAATAAAGTCTTTCTCTTTACTATAAATTCTTTTACCTGTAAATCTATCAATATTTCTGGAAACCTCATATTTGGGTTTTTCATAATCTGTTAACATTACAATTATCCCAATATCATAGCTATATATAAATTGCTTCTCTAAATCTAAAGTCCTTTAATTTTGTATCAGAATGACATGTATGAAATTGTATTAACAAATTTTTACTTTTAACAGTATCTTTCTCTGTATTAAAGACTTCTAACCATTTAAACCAATACATATAATTAGCAAGATATTTAGTTGCAACACCATTAAAATTATCCATCCATTTCTTTAGTTTGCTATGAAATGCGTTAATGTGTTGTATATGATATATACCTTCCTTATGTTTACCACGCTTGATTTGTTGTAATTCAATACCTAAATTTTGTGCAAACTTAATATAACTCTTATGCGAGTCTGTACAGAAAATTGCTTCGTCATCAATTCTATCTCTAAAAAGCCTTTCTAAATCTGTATGTTTCATTCTTCCTTTACACAAAAGTTCAGTAACAACATTTCCAACTCTATCTATAACACACACACTTGCTCATTTTAAATACCTCTTTTTCTCTTTTCGGTTTTGCTTCTTTGGCTACCTTTAACACCACTTTTCATTACTATTATAACTGTGGTACCATCTGTTCCACCAAGAACTGATTCAGTATTAAAAGCACTTGAGCTAATATGCCTAAAATCTTTATTATCAAAATGAGTGTAAGGCACAATCAAAAAAATAACAAGTCCATTTGCCAGCCTATTTTCCATCATGCTGTGTCGGCAAATTGCCATAATAGGCCCGCTATGAGGGCAATTTATCTCCTTGCCTAATGAAAAATATTCATGGCAACTTTGGACTTGTTATTTATTTTCATGTGCCTAACAAGAAGCTTATTCTTATTACACTCATAAATTTATACTATCAGATTATAATTTAATGACTACTAGCCGACTCTAATCCACCTGGTTTATTATGGACAGCCATTCTATCAACTAATTCTAAACATTGATTACTCATTCCTATCAAGTTGGTTTTAACTCCATTTTTATGAAATTTAATTACTACTTTATCTATAGCATCAACTGCTGATTCATCCCAAATTTTCACCTTAGACAAATCTATATTTACACATTGAATCTTTTCTGTAAAATCAAAACTATTAATAAACTTTAATGTAGATACAAAAAATAATTGCCCATTAGCTATATATGTAGTTTGGGTATCTTCTTTAATTTTCTTCACCTTGATTTCAGATATCTTAGATGCAAAAAATAGTGCACTTAATATTATTCCAAGAATAACCCCATATGCTAAGTTATGAGTTAATAAAACTACTATAACTGTTGAAATCATAACAATTGTATCTGTTTTAGGTACTTTTGATATTCTCTTTATTGATCCCCAATTAAAAGTAGTTATTGATACAACTATCATAACAGAACCTAAAGCAACTACTGGAATTTGCACAACAAATTTATTTAATACTATTACTGCAATAAGCATTGCAGTTCCAGATGTAAGTGTTGATAATCTACCTCGTCCACCATAATTATGATTTATAAGTGTTTGACCAATCATTCCGCATCCTGCTATTCCACCAAAAAATCCACATGTTATATTAGCCAAACCTTGACCTACACATTCTCTATTCTTATCGCTTGGAGTATCTGTTAAATCATCAATCAACTGAGCTGTTAATAAGGATTCTACAAGACCAACTAAAGAGAGTGATATCGAATATGGTAATACTATTTTTAGTGTCTCCATATTAAATGATATATTAGGTATTAAAAATCTTGGCAAGTCACTACTTATTTTTCCCATATCACCTAATGTAGTTACATCAATCTTAAATATAACCACTATTAATGTAACAATTATTATTGATATTATTGGAGATGGTACTGCTCTCGTTAACTTCGGCAATAAATAAATTATTAAAACCCCTATTGCACCTAAAATTATTAAAATAAATGATCCTTTAAAATAAGGTAATTGTGAAGTAAACATCATTATTCCTAGTGCATTTACGAATCCTATCATAACTGGTCTAGGTATAAACTTTAATAGATTTCCTATCTTTAAAAAGCCTAATATAACTTGAAACACTCCTGTAAGTATTGTTGCTGCAAGCATATACTCTATTCCATGTTCCTTTACTAAGCTTGCCAAGACTAATGCCATTGCACCAGCTGCAGCGGAAATCATCCCTGTTCTTCCACCAAAGATTGATATAATTAAAGACATACAAAAAGATGCATATACTCCAATCATAGGATCAACTCCAGCTACTATAGAAAATCCTATTGCCTCCGGTATTAATGCCATACAAACAACTATCCCTGCCAGTAAATCTACTTTAATATTTCCAAACCACTCTTGTCTAATTTCTTTCATGTAATTCCTTCTTTCTTTTTATTACTTTGAATTCTTTTAATATATATCAATATTTTTTTTGCAAATAAAAGCTTTGACTTAGCATACTTTATCTAAATCAAAGCTTTTTAATAGTATCATGAATACCACAATGCAGTCAATTTACACATAATACATTTATTTTTCACCTTTAAGTTTTATAAGTCCAAAAATTATCCCACCTAATATTGCAGCTAAAATTGAAGCAATCATAATGCTTATTTTGGCTGTGGCTAACACAGTTTCATCTGCAAATGATAAAGATGATACAAAGATTGACATAGTAAATCCAATACCTCCAAGCACACTTGCACCATATAAATGCCTTTTGGTTACTTGAGCTGGAAGCTTAGCCACTTTTAATTTTACTAAAATGTATGAAACTCCAAATATACCTATTTGTTTCCCAATAACTAGCCCAAATATAATTCCAAAACTAACAGGTGTTAATATTATTGCTCCAATACTATTAATATCAATAGCTATCCCTGAATTTGCTAGCGCAAATATTGGCATAATTACAAATGAAGACACTGGAGTTAAAACATGTTCAAGTCTGTATAAAATTGATGATTTGAATTCATGAATATTTTTTCCTGCAGGCAATGAAATTCCTAGTAATACACCAGCAATCGTTGCATGTATACCTGACTTTAAAATACAAATCCATAGTACTATACCTAAAATAACATATACCGATGTATATTTAACCTTAAATCTATTAGCTAATATAAGGCAAATAAAAACAATTAAACCCATAATAAGAGCAATCCAAGAAATTTGGCTAGTATAAAATATAGCAATTACAATAATAGCTCCCAAATCATCAACTATAGCCAATGCTGTAAGAAATACTATTATTCCTTTAGGTGCTTTTCTACCTACTAAAGAAAGTATTCCGAGTGCAAATGCAATATCTGTTGCCATTGGAATTCCCCATCCTGAAATAGTAGGTTTATTATAATTAAATAACGCATAAATAATTGCTGGTACAATCATACCTCCTATAGCTGCTGATATAGGTAATATAGTTTTCTTAAAAGATTGAAGCTCTCCAAATACCACTTCTCTTTTTATTTCCATACCAACTACTAAAAAAAATAGAGCCATTAATCCATCATTAATCCAATGAAGAACTGACATTGATAGCGAAAATTCTTTATATCCAATAGTTACATAGGTATGAAGTATATCATTGTATGTTGGAGCAAAACTAGAATTTGCTATTATTATTGCAATAATGGCAAAACCCAAAAGTATTAAGCCGCTAGCAGATTCATTTTTAAAAAAGTGTAAAAATGGATTAAAAACCTTATTATAAATCTTATTTTTCATAATTGATCTCCTTTAGATATTATTATTTATTCCCTAAAATCTTTGTTTAAACAAAAAATTACAGTTGAACTTCTTATTTAATATTTTTATTTCTTAAAATTTTCAACAAAAAAAGAGATGAGAATACTCTAAAAAGAGTTTCCCACCCCAGAAACCAAAATTGCTTGAAAGCAAATTATAAAATTTGCCCAACCGTACATAGTTATATTCATTTATTTTTACAAGCTTCATTATATTATATGTTAATATAATAATCAAGATTATATATTTAAGTCCAACACTTCTATTCATTTAAGTATTAATAACCTCTATTCATCTTACTCTTTTCTAACAACTGAGATATACCTGTATTTTCCCATTCTTCCACCTGATTAATAGATTCTTGAAAAGTTTTTCCCTGGCCTACAAATATACCTATCAAAATAAATTTCTGAAATAAATGTTCTAGATTAATTCCACCATTAGCTTCTTCTAATGCACTATCAACTAATGGAGTAATATATTCAACCCAATCATCTGGACTGAAATCATATGTTTCTTCCACTACACGTCTAGTTACATATATACTCTTCTTATTATTGTTTTCTATAAGTTCTCTAATAGTTTTGAAGTCAAAATAAATAGACATAAATACCTCTTACATATTATTATCTATAGAATGTATGACTATATTTGTGCAAAAATGTTCGATAATTTGCTTTTTCCTAAAATATTCTATATGTCTAACACTATATTTATGTGATTAAGTAACATATTAATGATCATTAAATAATTTATAAAGGCACCCAAAATTGATGCCTTTATTTTTATACTTTTCTTTTGTAATAATCCTCAATAGCATTTCTTAACGCCGAAACTCCAAGATTAGAACAATGCTTTTTATTTTCTGGTAATCCCCCCAGAGCATTTATTATATGATCTTCAGTAATTTTCAATGCTTCTTCTAAAGTTTTTTTCTTTGAAAGCTCTGTTGTCATACTACTTGTCGCAACTGATGCTGGACACCCAAAAACTAAAAAGCTAATATCATCTATTATATTGTTTTCTACTTTTATATATATAGTTAAGTAGTCCCCACAATCTGGATCTCCATTGGTTCCTTCTCCATTTGAATTATTTATTACTCCCATATTTCTTGGACACATAAAATGATCCATAACAATATCTGAATATTCTTCTATATCCATGTAATCCACTCCCTATCTTTAGAAATATTAAAAAAATAACAAGTTAGTCTGATTCTTTTACTAACTTGTTATTTTCTTTTCATATGCCTTAAACTATTAAGTATTAAGGTTTGTGTTATTACCTTTACACCAATTTTTGCAAAATCCTGCTTTTTTACTACACATAACTTTCTCTGAACCACAACTAGGACAAATTGCTCTATCTTGATCATAATTTATTTCATAAGTTGTTCCACATTGTAAGCATCTAAATTTGCAAAGTTTTGTAGTATAATGCCCCCCGCTTATACTTATGGCTTTACCTTCAGTTAGCGCAATAGCTATTTTTTTTCTTGCACTATCTATAATATTTTGAAAAGTTTGTCTTGATACTTGCATCTTTTCAGCACATTCTTCTTGATTTAAATCTTCTATATCTTTTAATCTCATTGCTTCAAGTTCTTCTACTTTTAGAACTATTTCTTCAATTTCACATTTTGGCTTTCCCCATGGTACAAAATAATTATTTTCCGGAAAAAACTCTACTCTTCTGAATTTTGTTGGTCTTGCCATTATTTATCCTCCTTGCATTTACTGCATGTTCCAATTAGCATAATATTTACATCATTTACATCTAAATTGTTTTCTTTTTCAACTTTTTTATTTAACTTAATGTATTCTAAGTTTAAATATTTATTATCTATATCTATTATACTATCACATTTGGAACATTTAAAATGAATATGCAAGGGTTTTCCACTAAAAATTTTCATTTCATAATAACTTACATTGTCAATGTTAATTTGTTTTATTATGTCTAATTGATTAAAAAGCTTCAAACTTCTATATACTGTAGCAAGACCAATATTTCTATTTCTGATTCTATCATAAATTTCATTTACTGATAAATGAGTATTAGCATTAATTATTTCTAATAGTATTATTCTCTTTTGCGTAGTGAACTTATATCCATTTTTCTCAAATAATTTCTTATACCAAGAAAGATCTTTATCCATTAAATTTTTTCCATGTGTTATTCTTCACAATGACCTTCATGTGAATGTTCAGTACATACACTTCCAGTTGATTTTAGTTCACCTCTTATAAATGCTTGAACAAGATCATCACTTAAACCTTGAGCTCCTACAACTACTTCTATTCCATTTTGATTAAAAAGATCTTGTGCTGTTTCTCCCATTCCACCTGCAATTATTACATTTGCATTTTTTTCTTTTAAGAATACAGGTAAATATCCTGGTTTATGTCCTGGATTCGGTATAAATTCCTTTTTTAAAGATTGCCCTTGTTCTACATCATACATGGTAAACCCTTCACAGTGTCCAAAATGTCCACTTACCTTATTACCATCACTTGCAATTGCTATTTTCATTTTCATTTCCTCCTCATATTTCACATATTATTATATTAATTATTTTGTCACTAAAATCGTACACATTTTTTTATGAAATTTAATAACAAAATTAATTCATAACGTCTATTAGTTTTATTTTGTATGTTCTTTTAAAAGACCATAGGCATATTCTATGATTTCATCACAAGTTACACCTTTTCTCTTAAGTTCAATACATTCAAGAGTTCCATATTTTTCTTTAACCTTAGTTGTTACTTCTTTAGTAAGTGTTCTTGAATTATTTTTTTCTTCACTTGTATTTCTTCCTTTTAATGCTCCAACCGCCATAAGTGTTCCTGTAATCGCTCCACAAGTACTTCCTACAGTCATTCCAGAGCCAAAGGGGCTAGCCATTGATACTGGAATATCTAATCCTGTATCTTCATTAAAAGCCTTAAGTACAGATTCTGCACAATTATAGCCTTCTTTATGAAATTCTATTACTCTTTCCATTTGTTTTCTCCTTATATAATTTACAAATTAATGTATATTTTAATTATTGCTTACGACTTCCTTATAATTGTAATATTACTAGAAATTTTGTGGATTTCTATCAAGTGAAACTTGATTCAGGTGGGTTTTATCCCCATCTGAATCTTAGTTTAACTTATAACCTCAAGGGTCACCTCGTATAGGGTCGTGCCACTGTTATCTCCCACTTAATCAGAAAACCTAAATCTATGATTTAGTATGAATCGCTTACTCATCTGACTTTAGAAAGAGAAGTTTCATCTATAGTGGAAGTGTTACAGTTACTAGACATCAGATACACTAAAAAATATGCTTCTTTATACTTTCCCACATACTTTTAATAGAAGTACATGCTTTACTATCTTCATAATATATAATAGGCTTTAGTTCATTTATAGATTTCATAACAGTGTCATCATATGGGATTTTACCTACTAAAACTAATTCTTTTTCTTTAATAAATTCTTCTATTCTTATGCTCATATCCTCATTTATATCAAATTTATTAATACAAACCATAGTAAATACTCCAAAATGTTCACATAACGCTACCACTCTCATTAAATCTTCAAGTCCAGATTTTGTAGGTTCTGTAACAACTAAAACCGCATCGCTTCCAGTAATAGACGCTATTACAGAACATCCAATTCCAGGTGAACCATCACTTATAATTAATTTTTCCTCAGGATTAAATTTTCTGCCATTTTTTCTTAAATAACTTATTAACTTTCCTGAACCATCGCTGCCTATTTCCATTTCAGCTCTTGAAATTATGCCTTTATCCAATTCAGTAATGAACGTATCTGCTGTTTTTTCATCTTCTAACTTTATTGCATTTTGCTTGCATACTAGCATGCAAGTTCCACAACCTTCACAAGTAAAAGGATTAATCTTACAATTCTCTATTGCATCAAATCTACATACAGTCTCACACTTTCCACATTTAACACAAAGAGCTTCATCTATAATAGCTTTTTTGCCACCTGTGAATTCCTTTTTTTCAATATCATGACCTTCATAAAACATATAAAAATTTGGTGCATCTACATCACAATCAATTCTCACTACATCTTCAGCAAGCTCTGCAAGTGATATTGCAATTGTAGTTTTACCTGTTCCACCTTTTCCGCTTAAAACTACTAATTCCACTTTAGCACCTCCTTAACTTCCTTTGATAATTCATCAAATAAAATTTTATGGTCAAAATCATCATATAATACTTCTCCATTAGAATATAAAATTGCAGTAGATCTACTATACGGTATAACACCCATTAAGCCTATTTCTTCATCTTTGCAATATTTTTTTATTATATTATTTTTTCCATCATCTTTATTTATAACTATTCCAAAAGGTATGTTATACATCTTTACAAGTTCAACAGCCATCTTCAGATCATGAAGTCCAAATTCTGAAGGTTCTGTAACAAGTATTGCTCCATTTGCATACTTCAAGGCAGTTACTACATTACACGATGTGCCTGGAGGACAATCAATTAAATTAATGCCTTTGGGTAAATTTTTAAGAAGATCACGTATAACTGGTACTGCCATAGGTTCACTTATATTTAAGATCCCTCTACTGCAACTTATATCTCTTACTGTTCCACTTTCAATATTACCTAGTTCTCTTTTCTTATAAGTCAATGCATCATATTCACATACAATTTCACAAGCACCACATCCATGACACAACTTTTCAAAGAGCATTATATCATTTTTAACTTTTGCAAGAGCATTAAATTGGCATACACTTACGCATTTTCCACACGATGTGCATTTCTCATCATCTATAAAAGGATATTCCACCATAACTTGTTCTGTTTTATCTATTTTAGGTTTCAAAAATATGAATCCATTAGGTTCTTCTACATCACAATCAATATAATTTGACTTTAATGCAAGAGCAAGATTTGTTGAAACTGTAGTTTTACCTGTTCCACCTTTGCCACTAAGAACTGCTATATTCATAAGCTTATTCCTCCAATCTAATGATGAGCAGGACCTGAAATATTTATTTCCTCAAGCTCATTATTATTGTATTTCTCAAGTACAGATGTTATAGAAATATTTTCACACTTATATGCTTTAATTTCTGCTTTTTCCATAAGTTCAAAAGCATTAGGTCCAAGATTTCCAGTAATAATAACATTTATATTTTCATCAATTAATTGATTAGCTGCAACAATACCTGCACCACCATTTGCACATTTTCCTAAATTTTCTAAAATTTTAACTTCTTTTTTTTCTGTATCATGAATTTGAAAATATTCACATCTTCCAAATCTTACATCAAGTACACTTTCATTGTTTTCTCCATTTGCTGAAATTGCTATTTTCATTAAATCATCTCCTATAATATTATTGGCATTTGCTAATAATTATAGTACTCTTATTTTTTATTATTGTCAAATGCCAATTACTTTTTTTAATTATATTCGATAGCATAATATTAATTTGACAGTATATAAGTAATTGAATATAATCTATTAATCGTGTTGGACTTATGGAATTAAAATATACCTTAAAAAAGGTATATAAAAAATTTCATGATTAATGTACTAAAACAGTGGCAATGAGACATATTCTGAAAATAAATCTTTTGCTTATAAACTATTAAAAGCACAAAAAAGCTTAGCTTAAAAAGCAAAACTTTTTTGTGTTTTTGTTCTTATTTTTGTATGTGATTTAATGCATCACGTACTTCAGTATCTTTAAATTTAAAAATCGCAGTATAATTCCTTTTCTTTAACTGGCATACCTTATATTTTCATATATTTAAATATAAGATTAACTCAATTGAACAAGTTATTCTTTTACGCTTTAAAATAGCGTTATCAACATTTATTTTTAAAAGTTCCCTTAGTTCATCATCTGCACTTTGATCCTATAGATTATTAAACTGTATATTCTAAAATTATAGTTTCACCCGCAACAGCATCTATATTTTCTAAAGGAGTTATAGATTTTGTATTATCAGTATTTGTTATTAAAACAGGAGTTATTAAAGAAAGACCTTTTAATTTAATAAATTCTCTGTCAACTTTTATTATAGGAGTCCCAGCTTTAACTTTAGTTCCTACTTGTGCTAATTGTTCAAAACCTTCCCCATTCAACGAAACAGTTTCTAATCCTATATGAACTAAAAGTTCAATACCATTATCTAATGTCATAGCAAAAGCATGCTTTGTATTAAAAACTAAAGTTAATTCACCATCAACAGGTGCAACAACAACATCATCTTCAATCATGATTGCCAATCCATCTCCAACCATTTTTTGAGCAAAAACAGGATCAGGAACATCTGATAAAGGCAATGTTTTACCCTTAGCAGGAGCAACAAATTTTAATAGATCAGTATTGTCTTCTTTTTTCTTCCTTTTTAAAAATTCAAACATAAAAACACCTCTTCATTAATATTATTAAATTTCATCTAAAGTCTAAATTAAATCATTTAGACTATAATTAATACATGTTATTGCATGAACCCCATTAGTATATTTTTCCATTATTCTAGTTTATAATTATACATACACCTAAAATAATCCAAGATCTTATGTGTTCATAAAAATATATTAAATTATGGATAAATCTTAGATGATTGTAGATAGCATAAAGGAGCAAATCATATTTTCTTGTTGAAAATTGATTTACTCCGTTACTTACAGAGTTTGTACAACTATTTAGTTATGACTAATGCCTAATCCTGGATTCCATTCATAGGAATCAATTTTCTATCAGTTGTAGCCATTAACTCTTTTGGTATATTGCTATTATTTATCGTATACTAGTTGTTTTCATTTTCAAGATTGACTATTATCTGCTATAATTTCAGTAACATCTTCTACTATCACTTTTCCATTACGAATGAGTTCCACGTACTCTTCAAACTCACTCTTTATAATACTTACCTGTGGTCCATAGATTACTTGAATTCCCACACCTTTCTTAACTACTCCGTGGGCACCTGTTGATTTTAATATGTTGTCATCAACTGCCTCTGAATTACGCACTGTTAATCTTAATCTGGTAGCGCAGGCATCTATATCAACCAAATTTTTTTCTCCGCCTACCCCTTTTAGAATTGTAGCTGATAATAAATCTGCTTTTGATCCAATTGATTTTTCTACAGATACATTCTTGTTATTATAGTCATCTTTTGTATATAGTTTAATCTCTCCTTCACCTTCCTCACGGCCCGGTGTTGCTAAATTAAATTTTTCAATTACAAACTTGAATACAAAGTAATAACCTAGTGCATAAACAATGAATACTGGTATAATTATTAACCAGTTTGTTTTCGCGTTCCCCTGTAGCAATCCATATAATGTAAAGTCAATAAATCCACAAGAGAATGTTGTACCAATACAAATATCTAAGATATGACAAATTACAAATGATAATCCTGCAAAAACACAATGTAAACCATATAATGCTGGTGCAACAAATAAAAATGTAAATTCGATTGGTTCTGTAATTCCTGTTAAGAATGAAGTAAGTGCTGCTGAAAGAAGTAATCCTCCAACCACTTTCCTATTCTCTGGTTTTGCACACTTGTACATTGCATAAGCAGCTCCTGGAAGACCTGCCATCATGAATGAATATTTACCTGTCATAAATCTGCATGCCTCAACACTAAATTTCACTGTATTTGAAGATGCTAATTCAGCAAAATAAATATTCTGTGCTCCAGAAACTGTAACTCCATCTATAACTGCTGTACCTCCAAGTGCTGTCTGCCAGAATGGTATATAAAATACATGATGAAGACCAAATGGAATCAACGCACGCTCTATAAACCCAAAAATAAATGTCCCTACATAGCCTGAACTTGTAACAACTCCTCCAATTGCAAAAATACCATTTTGAAGAATTGGCCAGATATAAAAACATATAATACCTACTAAAATATAGACCAATACTGAAATGATTGGTACAAATCTAACACCTGCAAAAAATGAAAGGACTGCAGGTAGTTTTTGTTTATAAAATCTATTATGTAACGCTGCAACTCCAAGTCCTACAATAATACCACCGAATACACCCATCTGCAAAGAATCAATACCACAGACATTCGTAAGTGCTCCATTTAATACTTTATCTGAATAACTCCCATCTGCAAGAATATAACCATTTAATTTCAACATAGCATTTATAGTAGTATGCATAACGAAAAATGATATTCCTGATGCCAAGACTGCTACCGCCTTTTCATTTTTCGCCAAACCGATGGCAACTGCCATTGCAAAGATGATTGGCAAATTCCCAAAAATAGTACTTCCTACTTGTGACATAATTGTCAACAATGCATTGAGGATTGTCCCCTTTCCAAAAAGTCCTTCTAAGTGATATGATGCAATTGTTGTTTGATTTGTAAAAGATGCTCCAAGTCCTAATAATAATCCTGCAATTGGTAAAACTGATACTGGAAGAAAAAATGCTTTTCCGATCTTTTGGACTGTTGCGAATACTTTTCCTTCTTCTTTTCTTTTTTCCATTTTTAAATCCCCCTTGTATAATTTATAATTATTCCTATAGTCGCTTGCGAAATTCAGCAAGCATTGATTTACATAACTTTTCCCAGTTATGTATTTATATTTTCCTCCAGTATGTCAAAATGTTAATAATCAGAAAAGCATAAGACAAATGGAGGCAGATAACGTTTTCACTTTTTAAACCACTCCACACTAAAGTATGGAGAGTTTTCATAGGTGGACTTCACTACCTATGAGTGATTTCGCCTAAAGGCGACTGAAATCTCATTCTACTGAAAGTAGGTGGTTTTAAACCACTGAACAAGTTCCTTCAGAACGCTAAAGCGTTCTATTGGAAAATAAAATCAAACAATTGAATTAATTTTAAATAGCTTTTACCATATCCAAAATTTTATCAAACATTGAGTACTTAACTACACAAACTGATATATAGTTGTAGTTTTATATTCTTCTCCTTTATCGAAGATTGGTGATTTAAAACTTTCTATATTTATGCTATTGGGATAAAAGTGTGGTTCTATGCAAAAGCCACCTCTTTTTTTATAAACGACACCACCTTTTCCTACCGTTTCTTTCATTGTATTACCTGCATAAAACTGTAATCCAGGCTGATCAGAATAAACTTCCATTGTTATTCCTTCTGATTCGCTAGATGCCTCTGCAATTTTTCTTATACCGATGTCTTGATTATTTAATGCAAAATTATGATCATATCCCTGTGCTAATTTTAACTGTTCACAATCATTCTCTATTTCTTTACCAATTGTTTTCGGTATTATAAAGTCCATTGGTGTTCCCTTTACCGAAACTATTTCTCCAGTTGGAATTATTCCATCCTTAATGGGTGTATAATAATCTGCATTTATGGTCACCTTTGTATCAAGAATATCTCCACTGTCATGGCCATTCAAATTAAAATAAGTATGGTTTGTTAAGTTAATCAGTGTTTTTTTATCACTTAAACCTCTGTATGAAATAATAAGTCCGTTTCCCTCTGACAAGGAATATGTTACTGAAACATCTAAATTCCCTGGGAACCCTTGCTCTCCATCAAAGCTTTTATAGTAGAATTCCACCGCACTATCATTAATAACCTTAAAATTCCACAAAACTTTATGAAATCCACAATCCTTATCACTGTGTATGTTATTACCATTATTATTTTTCACTAAATGATACACTGTATCATCAATTTTAAATTTAGCCCCTTCAATTCTATTTACATTTCTTCCAACAGTAGCGCCAAGCATTAAATTATTTGTAAAATAATCTTCTAGTTTATCATATCCCAAAGCAATGTCTTTTACTTTTCTTGATTTATTAACAACAAATAGTGAAACTAGTATGGCTCCATAATTAGTTACCTTCGCTTTCATTCCCTTTGAATTTACAAGCGTAAATATATATGCTTCTTTTCCTTCTTTCGTAATTCCAAATATCTCTTTTTTAATGCTCATTTTTCCTCCTTGATAATATAATTACTACATATTTTATACAGTTAGTTGTCAAAATATTTCTTAATGTCCATTTTTAATCAGTTCTATTACAATAGGATCCTTTGATGCTACCCCATGTGCCTTTAACTCAATAATCTTTTCTGTAAATTGTGGAAGATACTTTTCATGTGCAACTAGCAATTCATCCAATACCTGTTTTGCTTCACTTCCATGTTGAACTAATGGGTTTATTGTAAAGGCTTCCAAAGCAATTCCATAATCACCAGATAATGCAGCACTTATTGTACATTCTTCCATCGCTTTCATAATCTGTAACCATCCTTTTTCGAATGATTGCATCTTCCCCCATGCAATTGGTTCTGCACCTCTAGCAGAAATTATACAAGAAACTTCGACAACAGAATCAGAATCAAGACAAGGTATAGCTCCATTATTTTGTGTACTTACCACCATATGAATTCCTTTATTATTATATATTGCACTTATACATTCACAAGCTGCATCGCTATAATATGCACCACCACGCTTTTGCAATTGTTCAGGTTTTTTATTTAAATTCGGATTTTTATATATTTCAAAGAGGGCAGCTTCTACCTCTTTCATTTGTTCTGCACGTGTTCCACCGTTTTTAAATTCTTCTAAACTATGTTCTAACATCTCCTTTTCTAAATAGTAATAACGATGATATCCACATGGTAATAAATTCATAGAATGTAATAATTCCAATGGAAATTCAGCTTGATAAATGTTAGCTGGAGTTCCACCATTTTTTTCATTAATATGATCTATTAACTGTTCTGTAATATCTTTTCCTGTTTTGTCGAAAACTTTATGCCAATGAAAATGGTTTAATCCAACGAATTGATAGTGTAGCTCTGAGCGTTGCATTCCAATAACTTTTGGTTCATTCATCATTGAAATCACTGGTACATTACATAATCCAATGCACTTTTCCCACCCAAAATGTTTAATAACTGCTTCTGTAATAATTCCACTAGGATTAGTAAAATTAATAAGCCATGCATTTGGACATAATACCTTCATGTCATCGACGATGCTTTTTATTACTGGAATTGTTCTAAATGCTTTAAACATCCCACCTGCACCATTTGTTTCTTGACCGAGCATTCCATGCAATAAAGGTATTCTTTCGTCTTTAATTCTTGCATCTAATAATCCAACTCTAAATTGTGTAGTTACAAAATCAGCATCTTTTAATGCCTCTTTTCTGTTTAGTGTTGTGAATACCTTTACATCATATGGAGTCGCTTCCCACATACGCTGCGCCAATTTCCCAACTATCTCCAACTTTTCTTTTCCATCTTCAATATCAACTAACCATATTTCACTTATTGGCAGTTCATCATATCGTTTAATAAAGCCTTCCATCAATTCTGGTGTATAGCTACTTCCCCCTCCAATTGTTACAATTTTTATAGATTCTTTCATATTTTTCCTCCTATCAAATGTTATGTTTTTTTTAAATTTAGTTATTCTAAATAAGATTTCTAAATAAGAAATTATATTATGTATCTAATATAATTATTAAAACACCCTGCGTCAATGGAGGTATGATACTCTGGGTTTTTTTTTCAAAGGTTGTTATCAGACAGCATATTACATTGAAACTTTTTGATACTTTTCATTAATTTTCACTGCTTAAAATGCAAAAAGCTCGTTAGAGGTTTTCTCTAACAAGCTTTAAAATCATTATTAATAAATTTCCCAAACAGCTAATTCCGAGTTATTTTTGTTCATTAATGTTTCTGTCATCAACAATACCAATAACTTCTTGAATATAATCTATATTCCTTTTATAATCCCTTTTAAAAATACAACTAAAAATAACATCTAACATATATTGCATTGCAATATGCGATGAGAACTGGGATATTCTGTTTCTCAAATTCTCTCTATTACTTATATACAAATGATGCTTTATATAATTCGATACAACACTATTTCCAACTCTGCCTACTAAAATTATTGCTATTCCCTTTTTATGTAATGTTTCTACAATGAGCGGTAAAAAAGTTGCTTTTCCTGAATATGATAAAATAATAGCTACATGATTTTTCGTAGATGCAGTTGCCATACAACGCTGATCATAAAATGATTTCGGGCAATTAACCATTCTACCAATTGCGAGCATTTTATCCCGAAAATTTTCTGCAACATTAATATTATGTGCATGGGTATATATATCAATAATATCTGCATTATGTAATAATACTACAGATTTATTTAGTTCCTCTACATCAATAGAATTATGTGTATCCGTTATTGATGCTTCATATAATTTTAGCAACTTTTGAGCTATTACTCCTTGACTGTCGTTAGGTTCAAATGGAAAATTAACATCAATTTGATTGTCATCTTTACTTTCTTGTATAATATCTTGAACAAGTCTTACTTTAAGTTCATTAAACCCATCCATTCCAATTTTTTTACAAAACCTATGAATTGCAGATTTTGATACAAAAGTTTTTTCAGAAAGCTTTTGAATAGATAATTCTTTGATCTGTTCTTTATTTTGCAAAATATATTGTGCTAATTGGTTTTCTGTCGGTGTCAAGTTATCACAACATTTAATCGTATTTTCTATTGTCATAATTACCTCCTAGTTCACTTCAATTATTCATACACTATATTAAATTTGATTAAATTAATAATCCCTATGTATCATGCAATACAAAAACTCAACTCAAAAGCATCCTACATATACTTTATCTTAGTTGTTTATTTATTTGATTATATACTAATTCAAATAATTTTTAACTAACTTATTTTATTCTCCTTGATTAATTTTATTGTACAGTATTTTAGATATATATCAATATTTTTTATTTAACCCTCTAGAAAGAAATTGAAGAATAATATCCAAACATATCTGTAAAAGCTTGTCCTTTTATTTCATCTAAATCCACATTAATTTCTTGCTTTTTTTATCTTCTGGCAATCCCCCTAAAGCTTGTATAATATCTTCTTCAGAAATTTTAAAAGCTTCTTCTAATGTTTTTCCCTTTGCAAGTTGCATTGTCATACTGCCACTTGCAATAGCCCCAAAACATCCAAAAACTAAAAAACTAATATCTTCAATTAAATTATTTTCCACTCTTATATATATTTCTAAGTAATCACCACACTCTAGATCTCCATTACATCCTTGTCCATTTGGATAATCAATTATTCCTATATTTCTAGGATAATTAAAATGATCCATAAGAATGTCTGATAATTCTTCTTTACACATAAAATTTACTTCCTATTCAAATTTCTTTTTCATTAATAGCATATGCTAATCATTTTTAATTTACTTATTAATAACCTCATTAAATTTTTCCATATAGTAAATAAGGAGTGTTTTATCACTCCTTATTTACTATATCATCCTATAAAACAGAATCAATTTATCATTCACTAAATTGATTCTGTTTTAAATGATAGCTTTTTATTCTATTAATAAATTTAAATAAATTTAATCTCAGAAAAATCAATGTTACCTTCATCATCAACTATTTCTCTATTAGTATGAACATATTCAACCTTACCTATAAACATTTCGTGTGAACCTGTCATTATAGAATCTACTACTTTACATTCAATATTTACAGGACAATCTGCTAATAACGGAGCATTTACCTTTATTCCTTCTTCAACTTTAATATTAAATTCTGAGAATTTATCCTCATTTCTACCACTATGACTACCTAAATAATCAAACATCTCTTGTTGTTCTTTTGTTACAAGATTTACTACAAAAACACCAGTTTCTTTTATGATATTATAAGAATATCTTGAAGGAACAATTCCTACCATAACCATTGGTGGATCATAGCTGCAATTTCCACAATATGCTACTGCTAATGCATTATTTTTACCATTAGCATCTCTGCATGAAACTAATACTTTAGGCATTGGTTGAAGGCATGATTTCATATTTCCTTGATTTTTTCCCATAACATACTCCCCCTTATTTCTTCATATATTATTAAAAATATTATTCTAACTCACTAATAATGTTTTTAACTATAGGGTCAAATATTAGTTCTAAACTTTCATCTATATGTGCATTATCATATTGTCCTAGGTTATTTATACTATTTAGCATAGGAAGTTCTCCTAAAAGCTTTAAATTCATGTCTTTTAAAAACTTTTCTGTATTATCACCATTAAAAAGTTTCATTTTATCTCCACATTTATCACAAGTTATATAACTCATATTTTCAATAACACCTAAAAGATTAATATCCATCTTCTTTACCATATTTACAGCTTTTGATACTATCATTGAAACTAAATCTTGTGGAACAGAAACCATAACAACTCCATCAATCGGAATAGACTGCATAACTGTTAATGCCACATCTCCTGTTCCTGGTGGCATATCAATTATTAAATAATCAAGTTCTTCCCAAAGTACATCAGTCCAAAATTGCTTAACCATTCCTGATATTATAGGACCTCTCCAAAGAACAGGATCTTCTTCATTTTCCATTAATAAATTTAAAGACATAACTTTAATTCCATCGCTAGTTTTTACAGGATACATGGCATTTTCAGCCATCATGACTTTTTTATTCTCCACACCAAGAAGCCTTGGAACACTAGGTCCAGTTATATCTGCATCTAAAACACCAACACTATATCCAAGCGCTTTTAACTGTTTTGCAATAAGAACAGAAATTGAAGATTTCCCCACTCCTCCCTTACCACTCATAACACCAATAATTTTTTTAACATTATTCAAAGGATTATTTTCAATCATACAACTTTCCTTATCCTTATTACATCCATCCTTTGATGAACAAGAATTACAATCTGACATAAAATCATCTCCCTATTTTTAATAGCATTTGCCAATATTATATTATTACTATTTTTTGTTACTGTCAAATGCTATTAATATCTAAATTTACTTTATGTTTTATTATCAATCTCTGTTTTAAATGAATATTGATTTTAAAACAAATTTAATCATTTAAAAAGATTTCAAAAATTACATTAAACTTAATAACCATTTTAACTCAATACCTTCTGAGCCCGCATTTTTGGCGCATATTCTTCAGAATATATATGGTTCACCATATATATGGTAATATTCTGAAGAATAGATATGGTTTAGAATATATATTGTTCTTCATATTTATAGTTGTTGTTATGAATATTAACATTTACAATGGTTAAGAAAAAATACCTACACCACCTAAAAATCATTTTGCTACTAGATAGGTGCTTAATGAAAAAAGGCAATAAAGATTCGTATATGAATCTTTATTGCCTTAGCTTTCCTATTATTTCCGAGAAGTTTTTTAATTATTATTCATTTTCATAGGCTTCAAATAATTACTTCTTTTGTAGTCATTAACTAACCCTGCTTTATAATTCTTTATTCTTTATTCTTAATTTCTTTATTAATTCTTTCCATTAAGTCTTCTAACTTTAAATTTCCTTCATCTCCATTTTCCCTACTACGTAATGAAATTGTATTTTCATTCTCTTCCTTTTCTCCAACAACAATAATATAAGGTACTCTTTCATTTCTAGCTTCTCTTATTTTATATCCTATCTTTTCATATCTATAATCCATTTCAACTCTTATTCCATTTGCGCTTAATTCATCTTTAATTTTCGCACAATAATCATTGAATTTATTTGATATAGGTAATACTTTTACTTGAACTGGCGAAAGCCATGTTGGGAATTTTCCAGCAAAGTGTTCAATTAATATTCCCATGAATCTTTCTATACTTCCAAATATTACTCTATGAATAACTATTGGTTTATGTTTTTCTCCATCACTTCCAATGTAGTCTAATTCAAATCTTTGAGGCAATTGAAAATCTAATTGAATTGTTCCGCATTGCCATGTTCTTCCTATACTATCTTCAAGATGAAAATCTATTTTAGGTCCATAGAATGCTCCATCACCTTCATTTATTTTATACTCTAGATTCAACTCATCTAATGCACCTTTTAAAGAACTTTCTGCTAAGCACCAATCTTCTTCGCTTCCCATAGAGTCATCTGGTCTTGTAGATAATTCAAGGCTATATTTAAATCCAAATTTTGAATACACCTTATCAATAAGGTCAATAACTCCTTTTATTTCTGATTTTATTTGATTTGGTAACATAAATATATGAGCATCATCTTGAGTAAATGCTCGTACTCTCATGAGTCCATGCAATGCTCCTGAAAGTTCATGTCTATGAACCCTTCCAAGTTCACCTACTCTCATTGGAAAATCTCTGTACGAATGAGCTTCTGATTTGTATACTAACATTCCTCCTGGACAATTCATTGGTTTCAATGCAAATTCTTCCTCATCAATCATTGAAGTATACATATTTTCTTTATAATGATCCCAATGTCCTGAAGTTTCCCATAATTTTTTATTAAGCATTATTGGTGTCTCAATTTCAACATAACCTGCTTCACAGTGTAACTTTCTCCAAAAATCAATTAAATTATTTTTAAGAATTACACCCTTAGGTAATAAAAATGGGAACCCTGGTCCTTCTTCTACAAAAGAAAATAATTTTAGTTCCTTCCCTAATTTTCTATGATCTCTTTTTTTAGCTTCCTCTAAATTATGCAAATGAGTTTCTAATAATGTTTTATTAGAAAATGCTACACCATATACTCTTTGTAGCATCTTATTTTTCTCATTGCCTCTCCAATATGCTCCAGCTACACTTATTAATTTAAATGCTTTCACGTATTTTGTAGAAGGAATATGAGGTCCTCTACAAAGGTCAACATAATCTCCTTGCCTATACAAAGATATAGCTTCTTTTTCTGGTAAATCACGAATAAGCTCTACTTTGTATGTTTCTCCTTTTTCCTCCATTAGCCTTATTGCTTCTTCTCTAGAGACATCAATTCTCTCAAACTTCAAATTTTCTTTAATTATATTATTCATTTCAGCTTCAATCTTATCTAAGTCCTCCGCACTTAATGAATTTTCAATATCAAAATCATAATAAAATCCATTTTCTATTGAAGGTCCTATAGCAAGTTTAGAAATTTTATAAATTCTCTTAATTGCTTGAGCCATAATATGAGAAGTAGAATGTCTAATCACTTCAACTGCTTTTTCATCATCACATGTTAAAATGTTTACCTCATCATTATCTTTTAATTTACAATTCAAATCAACTAAGGTTCCATTAACTTCCCCAACTATTGCAACTTTAGCTAAATTCTTGCTAATTGAATTTGCTAGATCATAGATATTAGATTCATCAGAAATTTCTTTTATTGATCCATCTTTAAGTTTTATACTTATCATAATTTATTGACTCCTTTTTATTAGTTTTATTTATAAGATTAATTATTTATACAAAAAAAACACCCGTCCCTATCTTGGGACGAATGTATAATATCCGTGGTTCCACCCAAATTGAATTAAAATAATTCAATTCTTCTCAAAACTTTTAACGACTCTCACCGATGGCATTTTACTAATTCTAGCTAATAAGCCATAGCTCTAGGGTAGTTTTCTTATAGTCATATCTTGGAATGCTTACAGCCGGTGACACTCCCTCTCTTGAAACTGTATTCTATAATACTCGTCCCTTTCATTGCTGATTCTATATTTAATTTTTAAGAGTTTTGTGCACTTAGCTCTTGTTTATAGTCAATATTATCACTTTGGTAATATGTTGTAAATAGTTTTTTATTATTTTCTTTCATATGCCTTATTTGAAAATAATTCTTAATATTCAACATATATTATATTATATCAATTGTATTTTTATAGTAACGAGGTGGTTATTTATCAATAAATTTTCCTTATCACGTATAATGTTAACTTTTCTTTTATTAATTCTAGTATTTATTTTTTCACCATTTAAAGTGGACAAAACTAATGCTACATTTCTTGATAACAAAATACTCTGTAAGGCTTTAGTTGAAAATGTTACTTTTTCTAACCCAAACCAAAATTCTAAAATTAAGGTATTAGTATCTGAAGGTAAATATAAAGGTAAAGAATTTATATTAGACAATACTTTAGTTGTAAATGATTCTGAATTAGCTTTAAAACCTAATGATTTTGTTCAGATATCAATTCAAGCTGGTAGTAATAATAAATTAAATGCAACAATATATAATTATCCAAGAGAAAAAAATATTTTGTTATTAGTTGCATTTTTTATAGCCTTAGTTATTTTTATAGGAGGCATAAAAGGCTTCTATGCAATCTTATCTATTGCCTTTAATATATGTATAATTTATATGCTACTGCTACCAGGAATACTTAGTGGTTATAGTCCCATAAAATTAACAATAATTTGTTGTCTAATTATTTCTTTTTTTTCATTAATAATACAAAATGGATTGAATAAAAAAACAATTTCTTGCCTTATTGGAGCTTTAGGCGGTGTTATAATAGCAGGCATAATTACATTCATAATGAGCAATTCTCTTCATATTTCAATTAATTATGAAGAATTTTTATCCCTGTCAAAATATTCTCCAAATATTAAATTCGATTTTCAAGGAATATTATTTTCTAGTATTGTGGTTGGTGCACTTGGTGCTAATTTAGATATGAGTATGTCTGTAGCTACTTCAATGAATGAGATTAAAGAAAGCAATCCTAGTATAAGTAAACCTTTGTTGATTGAATCTGGATTTAATATTGGAAGAGATATGATAGGAACTATGTCTAATACGCTTATCTTAGCATATGTAGGAAGTTCTGTTGTTACTTTAATGGTTTTCTTAGGACATAATGTTAATTTTTCATATATAATTAGTCTTCAAGATATTTCTGTAGAAATACTAAGAGCGCTTGCAGGAAGTATGGGGATGATTTTATCAGTACCGCTTACTGTTTTCGCTAGAGCTTATATAGATTAATTTACTTTATATCGATATTTTGCATTTTTCATTCTACTTCTATTCATTTTTAGTTCTCAAATGCCAATTAAAATTAATTAAAATAGGTTGATTTATATATATCCCAAACAGGTAGTGTAACTTAATCTTAAACTCGTGCTAAATACGTAGCTTCATTATACTTAGAACCATAAGTCTAACTTCTGGTATTTAAAATACAATAAGAAGAGGCTATCGCACTAGTTTGATATGCCCCTTTGTACCTAACCCTATATAAGAAATTTAACTAATTATGATGCCCATCACATTTTTCTGTTCCATCATAGTTTCTTATTAATTTTAGAGATCTATTTTTCATTAATTCTATTGTATTTTGAACTGAATTGCCAATGCCAAAATATCTTGTTACACAAGCATCTGCTAATATATTAAATGCTAAGGGTTTTATTTTACCTGTTATTAAAGCCTCACAATCATGCTTTAACACTTCATTCCCTAATTTTTCTCCAGAGGAGCTTTGAAATAAATTATCATTTTTTATAGCTGTAATACTAAAATCCTCCATATTAACAATGAGTAGATATAAGCCATTCTTCAAATTCTTCTGCTACCTTACTATCTAAGCTTTTTCCATCTGCCGTCACTGCAATCTTCATTTTTATCCCTCACTTTATCTATAATTTATAAGAAAGTATCTTCGGATATAATCTCTACTGAATCACCTATATTTATTTTTCCGCCTTTAATTACTATTCCAAATCTACCTTCTCTACTAACTATATAAGGTCTACCATATTCCTTATATTCTTCTTTTCCAATATGTAATATTTTAATTATAGCCTCTCCGATTCGAACTAATGAGCCCACATTTTGCTCATGGAGTGAAATACCTGATACTGTAATATTTTCAGTAAATCCACCTTTTTCAACTTCTTCAATTTTATCTATAGGAACCTTATCTAAAGCTTCTATAGATAAAAGACTTACCTGCTTATCCCAATCTCCTGCATGTGCATCCCCCTCTATACCAAATCCTTCTATAGCATTAACCGATACAACTTGTTTTTTTTCAGTACCTCTTTTATCACTAATATTTAAAGAAACTACTTTTCCCATTAAACTCCCTCCAAATTCCCCAAACTTTATCAAATTAAATCACAATCGTTTACACTGGCTTAATACCTAACTCCACAATTCTAAAAATATCATTGTTTTTATATTTTTACAACTAAATTATCTATCTATTTCAGATTTATTAAATTGATGCTCATTTAACCTTAGTCATGCTGTCGTAGTATCGTACATCTTATGTTTTTATAATTATTAATAGCATTTGTTATTTTATATTACTTTATTTTGTTTTTATTGTCAAATGCCAACAAAAATTATTGACTTACTTTTTTAAACAGCTTACTATTAACTATAGATACAGCTAATTTTCTCATCAAAATATAATAAGAAATTAAAGTAAAATGGATAAAAATATTTAAAAATAAAAAGTAATTTAAAAGGTGGTCTCATAAATGTATATTTCAGATGAACTTATAGACAGATTTATTAAAGAAGATGTTCCATACTTAGATTTAACTACTTTGGTATTAGGCATTAGTAGTCAAAAAGGGACAATACAATTCTTTTCAAGAGAAGATGCTGTACTTTGTGGTACAGAAGAAGTTGCCAAAATATTTAACAAACTAAACATACAAGTAACTAAAACTTGTCCTTCTGGTACTTTAATAAAGAAAAATGAAATTTTCATTGAAGGAAAAGGAAATGCTGAAGACCTTCATACAGCATGGAAAGTCTCACAAAACATTCTTGATTACAGTTCTGGAATTGCTACAAAAACAAAAATTTTAGTTGATAAAGCATCTAAAATAAATCCAAATCTTCATGTGATCACTACAAGAAAAGTTATTCCTGGAACAAAGGATTTATCTATAAAAGCTGTTGTTGCTGGAGGTGGATTTTCACATAGATTAGGATTATCAGAAACGGTATTGATTTTCAAGCAGCATTTAAACTTCTTAGGTGGTACTGATGAGCTTATAAAAATTCTAGAGAGTGTAAAATCTAAAGTCTGTGAGAAAAAGATAATAGCTGAAGTGGAAAATATAGATGAGGCCATTAAACTTTGTAAATGTGGTATTGATGGGCTTCAATTTGATAAAATTCCATACGATGAATTAAAAAAATATGTAGATATTTTGAAAAACATTAATCCTTCTATTGTTATTTTAGCCGCTGGAGGTATTAATGAAAGTAATATCGAAGAATATGCTAAAACAGGAGTTAATGCAATTGTAACTACTTCAGTGTATTATGCAAAAGCTATTGATATAGGATGTAAGATAACAAAAGATATTGCAAGCAATTAAATAGTATTAAAAATTACATATACCTTATGAAGAGTCAATTTGTAATATTTACAGTAAAACTACTAATATTACAAATTGACTCTTTTAGAAATTCACTTTAAAAGTTTTTTCAATTACTTAAGGCACAATCAAAAAAATAACAAGTCCATTTGCCATGGATATTTTGGACTTGTTATTTATTTTCATGTGCCTAACTATCCGAAATACAGCTTATAAGTTTCATTACTCTGAACACGGACAAAATCTTTCTAATCCCATAAGTGCAGAAGCTCCAGCTAAAGTAGTTCCAAAAAATATTCTTGGCTTATTCTCTACAAATAAACTTGTTATTGTATTATTTGATATAGTGCTTCCAGTTGCTACAATAACATCACACCATTTAAGTAAAGCTTCTGTATCTTTATTACCATCTTCAACCATAACTCCATATTTTACAGTATTTATATTATCTTTATCTAGATCAACTATCCTAACTTTAAAACTTTTACTAAGTCTATCTAACATGCTTGGCTGGTATCCTATTAAAGCTATTTTAGGATTACCAAATCTAGATTTTAAATAACTCTCTAACTCTATTGAACATTTTTCTGGTCCACTATCTCTACAATGAATTGTTTTATCTGCAAGTTTTAAATATCTACAGACTGCATTTAAGGTAGCAATATAAATTGCTATATTAAAATTAGTGTCTAATGGCATTTCTATTATATCTTTAAGGGTTCCAGAATAATTTCCAGGCATATCTGTGAAAGCTTGCCCTTTCACTCCATTAAAGTCCGCCTGTAATAATTTTTCTTTTCCCTTTAATATAGGAAAGTCCTTTTTTTCTGTTTCGCCAATAGCTTCTTTTGAAGTTAAAGCCCTTCCTGTTACTTTTACTGTATTATCCATTAAATTATTATCTGTAACTATTCAGCTATTGAATAAATTTATTATATATTAAATAATTTTTCAAAAAATTATTCCTATTATTCTTAGCTTTTGGTATTATAAATATTGTCTTTTAAAAAACTAATGATAAGGTGGTGACTATCGTGAGCGAAGGCAAAATTATAGAAATCTATAATCAAGGATTAACGCAAGTTATGAGTGTTATAAAAGAACTTACAAATGAAATAAAAGGTCTAAATTCTCAAGTAGAAAAAATTTCAAAAGAAAATAAAGCTCTCGGTGAGCGTGTTCAATCTTTAGAAAAACAAACTCAAAAGAATAGTAATAACAGTAGCAAACCACCATCGACAGATGGTTTTAAAAAGAAAACTAAAACTTTAAGAACTAAATCAGGCAAAAAACCTGGTGGTCAAGAAGGTCATGATGGAAAGACACTTGAGCTTACTGAAAATCCAGATGAAATAATTGTACACACTGTAGATAAATGTGATATTTGCGGAGAATCCTTACAGGATGTAGCTCCGGACAGTATAATTGTACGACAAGTGGTTGATCTACCAGAGACTAAAGTAAAAGTTACTGAACATAGATCAGAAGTTAAAAAATGTCCAAAGTGTAGAAGAAAAAACACCGGTAAATTCCCTGAGGGAATAACAAACACAGTTCAATATGGCGATAAAGTAAAAGCGATAGCTGTTTATTTAACTCAATATCAATTAATTCCGTTTAAACGTGGTGCTGAATTGATTTCTGATATGTTTAATATAAGTTTAAGTCAAGGTACAATAGTCAATTTTAATAATAACTGTCATGAAAAATTAGAACTTGTTGAAGAAAATATAAAAAATGCAATAACTAATTATCAAGGTGCTGTACATTATGACGAAACTGGAATATATATAGATAAAAAACGCCAATGGCTACATGTTGCTTCAAATGATAAATATACTTATTATGAAGCACATGAAAAACGAGGTAAAGAAGCTATTGATGATATAAATATATTACCTAAATTTACCGGAACAGCAGTACATGACTGCTGGAAGACATATCATCAATACTCTTGTGAGCACGCTTTATGCAATGCTCACATATTAAGAGAGTTAAATGCTATATCAGAGCTAGAAAAACAAAAATGGGCAGAGCCTTTGAAAAATCTATTAGTAGAAATAAAAAAAGAAGTAGATTTATCTTGGAATACTGCCAATGCCTTAACTTTAGATAAAATTGAAGCCTTTGAAAAAAGATATGATCAAATATTAGAAGATGGCTTCAAAGAAGATTATATAGCAAATAGTAAAGCATACAGTAAAAAGAAAGTAAAGAAAAGTACTAGTCTTAATCTATTAAATAGATTAAGCGGTTATAAAAATCAAATACTTGCTTTTATGTATGATTTTGAAATACCTTTTGATAATAATCTTGCAGAGCGTGATCTACGAATGACTAAGGTTAAACAAAAAATCTCTGGAACATTTAGAAGTAAAGATGGCGCAAAAGCATTTACTAGAATTCGTGGATATGTATCCACGGTTCGAAAAAATAGCTTGAATACTTTGGATTGTATAAAATCAGTATTTACTTCAAATATAATCGATCCGACCTTAGTTTAACTAAGATATTTCTAGGGGTATTGAGAATAAGTTGATACCCCTATTTGCCATACCTAAAAGTATATCTATTAAAATTTTAAATGACTACAGCTGAATAGTTACTATTATCTTTTACAATCTCTATAAATCGTTTAAATAAATTATTATAAAATTTGTATTCGCTCATATATTTCATCTCCATACTTAAAATTATTGTTACAAACAAATTTAGCTACAAATTCTGTTGTAGGATTATTGAATATATCTTTTGGTGTTCCTATTTCACATATTTGTCCATTATTAATAACAGCTATTCTATCTGCTAAATATAATGCTTCATTAAAATCATGTGTCACGTGAATTGTTGTTGTATGTAATCTTTTGTGTATTTTTTTTAAATTAATCTGGAATTCTCTTTTCGTATTTGGGTCTAGTGCACTACTAACCTCATCTAATAAAAGTATTTTAGGGTTTGTAACAATAGCTCTTGCAAAAGCTACTCTTTGCTTTTCCCCACCACTTAAATTATTAGTTTTTCTATTTAACAAATGTTTAATGTTTAGTATTTCAGCCATATCATCTAAAACTGCATTAATTTCTTGTTTTTTCATCTTCCTTGCTTTAAGACCAAAAGCGATATTCTCTCTTACTGATAAATGAGGAAATAATAAACAACTCTGATATACAAGTCCTATATTCCTGTTTTCTGGTGGCACTTTTGTAATATTAATATTATCAATATAAATATCGCCTTTATCTATATTATACATTCCTGCTATAGATTCTAAAATAACTGTCTTTCCTGTTCCTGTAGGTCCTAATATAACAAAGTATTCTCCGTCATTTACTTGAAAATTTATATCTTTAAGATTAAATTCTTCAAAGCTTTTATAAACGTGATTAACATTAAGCATACCACCTCTCCCTTTCTACTATTTTAAGTATATGTTATCTTTTTTACATATAAATTCAAAAGTAATTAATCCTATAATAGAAATGATAATTAAAATTGTTGCTGCTGCTAAAGCTTTATCTAAATTTCCACCTGATAAATTTAGAAATATTGCTACTGGTAATGTTTCTGTTTTCATTCTTATAGATCCAGCAAGCATTAACGCAGTGCCAAATTCTCCAAGAGTGTTTGTCCAAGTTATAATTATAGCAGTAATCAATCCATTTCTAGCTAAAGGAAGGCTAACTTTAAAGAATGTTCCGAAACTGCCATATCCTAAGGTTCTTGACATAAATTCAAGCTTAGGATTTATATCCTCAAAGGTTGTTCTTATAATTCTAATCATATATGGAGCATTAATAAAAAAATGAGCTAATATAATTCCTTTCACTGAAAACACAGGATCTAAATGTAGTTTATTAAGTAAAATACTCATTTTTTCATTACTACATAATAATAACAATGCAATTCCTGATGCAATTGGTGGAATTGAATTTGGAATTTGAATTATCCCACTAACTATTCCTTTTCCATAAAAATTAAATTTAGCTAATCCATAGGAAATAGGAATTGCAAATATCAATGAAATCAAAGTTGCTATAGTTGATGTATATAACGTTGTTTTTATTGCAAATTTAATTTCTTCATCCATAAGGCTTTCTAAAATATAAGGTAAACTTCTTTTTACAACTGAAAATATTGTAAGCAATATTAAACCTGTAAGCATAATTACAAACATGCCTATGACAACCTTAAAAAGAATATCTTTATACTTTTCTTTAAACATCTTCCTAGTTTCCTTTACTGTATTGGCTTTAGATTAAATTTCTTAAGTATTTCATTAGCCTCATCAGATCCTGCATACTTCATAAACTCCTGTGCTAATTCATTATCAGGTGAACTTTGCAAGGTACAGATAGGCATAGTCTTAATTGCATTTTCACTTTCTGGAATAGCTATTAAATCTAAATCCTTTGATGCATTTAAAATATTATCTTCCCATACAATAGAACAATCTCCCTTACCTTGCGAAAGGAAAGTAACTACTTCATTTACTGTGCTAAAGGTAGCTACTGTATTATTTTTCGCTGCATCTAATACTCCCTGTTTTTCAAATAACTTATTTGCCAGCTTTCCTAAAGGTGAAGTTTGTGGATCACCTATAATAATCTTAACTCCTGATTTACCAAAATCCTTTAAAGAATTGATTTTTGCTGGATTTCCTTTAGGAACAGCAATAGCAGGTATATGTTTTACTAATTCTTTTTCATCTTTAATTAAATTTTTATCCTTTGCTACTTGATAATCCTCTACTGATGCTAAAATACAAATATCACCTTTCTTAGTAATTTCCATTTGACTTATAAGCTCAGTGGAATTAGCATAAGTAAATTGAACATCAGCACCATATTTTTCTTTAAATTTTTCTCCAATAGTATTCATTGGATTATTTACACCTGCTGCACAATATACAAGTAATGTTTTCCCCTCATATTTCTTATTTTCTGATGTATCTAATTGGTTTTCTGCTTTTTTAGTAGTATTTGAATCTCCTTGCGCTGGTTTTTGTGTTGCAGTGCACCCTAAAAATACTGTTATGATTATTAAATTAATTAATCCTGCCCATATAATTCTTTTAAATTTCATTTATACTCCCCCTTGTGCTTATATTTAAAAAAAAAAATAAAACATTACAAAACATAACTATATAGTTTTCACTTCGTTGTGTTTTACAATGTTTTATTATATTATATATTATTCCCTTTATTAACTCAACAGTTTTATTGTCAAATGCCACAAAAAAATATTGACTTACTTTCGTAATCATCTTAACATTAATTGTAAATGTAACTTATTTTTACATTCGAATATAACAAAAAAAAGAATGCCTATTAAGCATTCTTTCAATATCAATCAATCTTTTTTAATACATCATCTATAAACTTTTCCTTCCCCACTCTATCCATAACTCCTGAAATTCTCTCACCTTTATTACCTATTTCTCTGTAATGTTCCATAATTTTATCGATAACAAACACTACCTCTTCTTCTTTGAAAATTTTCCCAAGGGAATCTCCAATTCTTATTCCCCTTCCAAATCTTCCACCAACAAATATTTCTGCACCTTTTTCTTTAGCAAGGGCTGCATTAGTCCTACAAACTTTTACACATTCACCACAACTTACACATAAGTCTTTATTGTAAATTATTTTTTTATCTATTACTTCTAATGCTTTTTGTCTACAGCCTTGTACACAAAGACCACAACCAATGCAGTTATCTAAATTAAATTCTGGTATTGTTCTACCCATTACTCCAATATCATTTATATTTGCTTTTGCACAATTGTTAGCACATCCAACAATACCCATTTTACATTTATGTGGTGTATCTGTTCCAAAGTATTTGCTTTCCAATTGTCTGCAAATTTCTTGAGTATCAATATTTCCATGAAGACATACAGTTCCTTTACATGCAACTAATGGTCTTATTTTTTGACCTGTACCACCATGACGTAGTCCTAATCTTTTTGCTTCTTCCATTACATTTTTTGCATCTTCATCTTTAATCCAAGGAATTTCCATTTGAAGTCTTGTTGTAAGACCAACATAGCCTCGTCCATATTTTTCTGCAATCTTATTAATATTATTTAATTCCTGAGTAGTAAAATTTCCTGCTTTACTTAAAAACCTTACTGCATAATGCTCTTTATCATTTTGTAATAAAAATCCTAAGCCCTTCATTTCTTTTTGTCTCTTTGCATTAACCATAAAAACTATACATCTCCCTTAAAATTATCGTTTTTTACATAAAGCACAATCCAAAAAATAACAAGTCAATTTTCCTCCTTGCCTGATGAAAAATATCCACACTTTAGAACAGAGCAGCTATGCTACAATATGGAACTTTTCTGCATATCGGAACTTATATTTGCAATTAGGGAACTTGTTATTTATTTTCATGTACCTAAAACGAGATTCTGATGGTTTTAAGTATAATACATGTCTATTCATAAGTGAAATAAGTATTTGTAATATAATCATAAATATATTTTATGATTCAAAAGCTCTATTCTTTCTACATATAAAATGATACAAAACATTAATCCTCATATTAATATTGGCTGTAAGATAACAAATGATACTATGTATTTAAATAAAATTTCTTAATAAATTTACATTGTAACACTATATTATTTTTAAATTCAAAAGAGAGGAAACTCCTTATTTAAGTTTCCTCTCCTTATATTATACAACTGTTTTTAAAAATACTGCATATCCTCTATCTGCAATCATAATGTGTTTACTAATCCATTCTGATAGAAAATCTATAATTTCTAATATTATTTTTCTTTGATTCTCATCTATATCTTCTCTTGAAGATACTTTATTTATCTTATTTACATAGATTTCATGTTCTTCCGCTTGGTCGTGGGTATGATTATAGTTATATTCTTTTAGCATATTTTCTTCATACTCAAAATGATATTTTGTATATTCTAAAAGTTCATCAATTATTGTCATTATTTCATCATATCTATCATATCCATCATCTATTATTGCGATATCATATGCTCTTTCTCCTATTTCCATTAACTTTTTATGTTGTTTATCAATTTCTTCAATGTTTAAATTATATTCTTCTTTCCATTTAAATGCTGCCATTTCAATCTCCCCTTGTTACTTAATAATTATTATTACTAAAGATATTTTATCATATGTTTTTGGCAAATGCAAATTAAATTTAGTAGTAAAAATATTTAATAATATGCCTTAGCAAATTAGAAATACTATATATGTATTTAAAAAGCAGACAGTCTAACTTTAATTTAGACTATCTGCCAAACATGTAAATTCATTATACTTATACAATGTCTGAGCCATGTTTATAAATACTGAAAAGCAGGTATATCTAATTTAGCCTACCTGCCAATCACGTAAATTTATTATACTTTTGCTTTCTATAAATGTGCATTAACCTTATTTGTTATATTTTGCTCTGGCATAAAACCAGCTAAGTTTTCTACAGGGACTCCATCCTTAAATATAATCATAGTTGGAACTGCAGCTATTCTATACTTTTGAGCTAGATTATTGTTTTGATCTATGTCTACCTTAAAGAATTTAGCTTTATCTTCCATTTTATTGCTAACTCCCTCAAATACTGGAGCTAACATCTTACATGGTCCACACCAAGTTGCAGAGAAATCAACAACTACTACCCCTTTAGTATTTTCAACATTTTCAGCAAATTCATTACTATTTAATACTTTAACCATACTTAATTCCTCCAATTTATATTTTCTAATTTTCCTTACTTCTTATGATTTAATTATAAACTTATATTTTTGCTACCTCTGTGACTTAATCACTTAATTCACTTTCAAAAACTAACAACTCAGTATAATAGTCCCTTTTATTTTCTACTCCTAATTAAGCACAATCAAAAAATAATAGACCAGTATGAGCGTATATTTGGTCTATTATTTATTTTCATGTGCCTTAAATTATCTAAAATTATATTCTGTAACAATACTTTCTCTATTTTGAGTTACATCATTAAAATATTCATAAAGCGATAATCCTAAAAAGCTTCCTGTTATATTGTAAACATTATTAAATCCTAGATTTTGAAGAGCTAAAACAGCATTATAACTTCTTTGTCCAGTTCTACAGTGTAAATATACAGGTTTATCTTTTGGAATTTCATTTATTCTTTCTCTAAGTTCACTTAATGGAATATTAACTGCATTTTTAATATGACCATTTGCATATTCTCCTCGTTCTCTAACATCTACTATATAAGAATTATGTTCCACAAGTCCTCTAACAAAATCAACATTAACTTGTTTAAAATCTCCATTTAAAAGATTTGAACCAACATATCCTGCATAATTAACAACATCTTTTGCTGTAGAAAATGGTGGTGCATAGCATAATTCTAAATCTTTTAGATCTTCTACAGTTCCACCAAATTTAATAGCTGTTGCAATTACATCAATTCTTTTTGTAACATCGCCTTTGCCTATAGCTTGAGCTCCTAAAATCTTTCCTGTTGGAACTTCATAGAGCAATTTAAAATGCATAGGTGCTGAAGTTGGCATAATTCCAACTTTATCTGAAAGTATAACCCTTACCACCTCATATTTTATTTTCATATTAAGAACATTTATAAGAGCTTCATTTAAGCCTGTTGATGCTCCATTATAATCAAAAACTTTTATAGCTGATGAACCTATATATCCTTTATTTAATCCTTGCTTTCCATTTATATGATCTGCTACTGATCTAGCTTGCTTTTGAGCTGGACCTGCAAGTGATAATTTTGCTGCTGAATGAGTCAAAGCATTATAAATTTCTATTGCATCTCCAACTGCATATATATTATCATCATTAGTCTTATAATTTCGATCTACTTTTATTGCTCCAGTTTCACCAATATCTAAAGCTGCTTCTTTTGCAAGCGCAGTTTCTGGTGCTACTCCTATAGCCATAACTACGACTTTAGCTGTAATCTTTTTACCAGAAGCTAATACAACTACATCTTTTTCAAACTTTTCAACTTTATCTCCAACAATTAAGTTAACACCTTTATCATAAATTTCTTTATGAAGAATTTGAACCATATCATAATCAAAAGGTCTTAATATCTGATCTGTTCCTTCTATAAGCGCTACATTGTAATCAGCTTCCCTTAAATTTTCTGCTGCCTCAACTCCTATAAATCCACCACCAATAACTGCTATATCCTCAGCATCAATTGATTTTATATATTTATTAAGTTTGTCTATGTCCACAACATTCCTTATTGTAAAAATGTTGACCTCTTCAATTCCAGGAATATTAGGAACAATTGGTTTTGCTCCTGGAGACAATACTAACTTATCATAACTTTCCTTATATGTTTCACCAGTTAACAAGTTTTTAACTGTTACATTTTTTTCTTCTTTATTTATATATAACACTTCGTTATTTACCCTAGCCTGAATATTATATTGAACTAGAAATTTTTCTGGACTCATTAAAACCAATCTATCTGGCGTATCTATTATTCCACTCAAATGATATGGAAGTGCACAATTTGAAAATGATACATGAGGCCCTTTTTCAAACATTATTATTTCATCTTCTTCACTAAGTCTTCTAAGTCTTGCTGCTGCAGATGCTCCCCCTGCAACTCCACCTACTATTAATATTTTCTTCTTCATAATACTTCTCCTCCTAATTTAAGATAGCGTAAATGTACTAACCCTTATTATTTTCTTTTTGTTCCTACATATGAACCCATTCCACCTGAAACATTAATAACATCAAACCCCTGTTTTGTAAGACTACTACATGCTCTTGCACTTCTTCCACCAGATTGGCACATTATGTAGTATTCTTTGCTTTTATTTAAATACTTATCTGGTTCATTTAAAAGTTGGCCCATTGGAATGTTTTTCGCGCTCTTTATACTTCCACCTTTATATTCATAATCTTCTCTAATATCAATTAATTCAACTTTTCCAATTAAATTATCAATATCATTTACATTAATAACTTTTCCATCATTTCCTTTAAAAAATCCAAACATTTTTATCTCCTCCTAAATTCACTATTTATTTTAATTTAATATTTATAATATTGATTTAAACTTTTAATATTTCATTTAAATCCTTAAGTATTACTATTTTTCCTCGTTCTAATTTTATATATCCTCTTTTTTCAATGCTTTTTAGTTTTCTACTAACAACTTCACGAACAGAATCAACTTCAAAAGCCAGTTCATTATGAGTTGCATAAATTATTTTACTATTTTTATTGATAAGTAATCTAATGAGTCTTGATTCTAAAGATTCATGGATCATGTCTTCCTTATTTTCTAGAACAGTATTAAATTTTTTATACAAATCTTTATACATATATAATAAAAATTCATTATCTTGAATGAAATATCTTCCAACTATATCAAAAGGGATTATACATACTTTCGAATCTTGAATTGCTTTGCCTGTTATATTTAAAGATTCTAAATTTGATAAGCAACTTAGGGCTTCATGGCAAAATTCTCCTTGTTTTATATTATAGAGATTAGTTTCTTCCCCATCTTTATTAATCTTTTGTATTTTTATTGTTCCTTTTATTACAAATAAAACTCCCGCACATACTGCCTCTGCTGAAGATACATATTCATCAGAATATACAGTCTTAAAAATTGCCTGTGTGCTTATTATTTCATTATTATTTTTATCAATTACTTTTAATACTGGATACATTTCATACAAAGACATTATATCTTTTGATCTATTATTTAATTTTTCACCATAATTTTTCATTTACGCCCCTCCTTGATTTCATTATATAATAGTCTTTCATAAATATATGTGACTAAGTCACACCTATAAGACTAACTTAAAAATACAAAAAAATTAGAGAATAGACTACTTCTTAGTTTCCTCATTTATATTTGCTTATTAATAATCGTTTACATTGGCTAAATACTTAATTTTACACTTCTAAAAATATGATCATTTTTATATTTTTGCAACTAGATTATCTATCTATTTCATTACGCCTATTCAAATGACTATGTAATCTTTTTTATTTCACTGTGCATTATGTTTTAAATATTTTGTCTTAATTCAATAATTTAGCACACTCTTCTTACATCACTCCCTCTAAATACATAAGTCTAATAGTTTTACATATTTTATTCTTCCTTATTAGAGATTATTGACATATGTTCTTTACAAGTTTATTATAATATATAAAACAGCATATGCCAATAACATTTATTTCATATGCTGCTTTAATATATTTATTGGAGGTCTATAATATGAAAATTGCATTACCATCACGTAATAATAATATTGATGATCACTTTGGACATTGTGAATATTACACAATTTTCACAGTTGATACACAAACTAAAGAAATAACAGCTTCTGAAACTCTTCCATCACCAGCAGGATGTGGTTGTAAATCTAATATTGCACCAATTCTTTCTGATATGGGTGTCAAAGTTATGCTCGCAGGTAATATGGGTGAAGGTGCTGTTAGAGTACTCAACAACGTAGGAATAGAAGTATTACGTGGTTGCTCTGGAGATGTTAAGACTGTGGCTTTAAAATGGCTTGAAGGATCTCTTGCAGATTCTGGTGATATCTGCCATGAACATGAACACGGATGCCATAATGAATAAATTTTAAAAACAAATTAACTAGAAATATATATATTTCTAGTTAATTTTTTTATAAATAATATTCAGACAAAAACATCTAACAATTATAACTATTTTTATACTCTTAAATATTTCTTAAAATTCATCAACTAGTTCTCTATATAAATTTTCAAAAGCACTATTTTTTCTCCATATAAAATAAAAATCATGATTTTTCTGTAAATCATCAATCTCTATTTTTTTTAAAGTGCCTCTTTCTAATTCATCTTTTACTGCTATTTCATATAAAGATGTAATTCCATTATTATTTTCAACTAAATGTTTTATTGCATTTATATTTCCTATTTCTACAACTTTATTAAAATCGTTTAGATTAAGATTTTGTCTTTCTAAGTTTTTTTCAAAAATATCTCTTGTACCAGATCCCTTTTCTCTTACAATCAATGTCTCCTTAAGTAAATCTTCTAATACATGTGGTTCCTTTTTAAATTTATAATTTTTTCCTGCTACACAAATGTAGTTTTCTTTTGAATAAACAACATAATCATAATCACTTTTGACAAAATAACCTTCTACTAATGCAAAATCAATTTCACCATGTTGTAATTTATAAAGAAGTTCTTCAGTATTTCCAACAATCATATTAATATTAATATTATCATTTTTATTTAAATAATTATGAACTTTTGGTGGTAATATAAATTCTCCTATTGTTAGAGTTGCTCCAAATTTAAGATGTGTTATTCTAAGCTTTTCCTGTTTAATTTTTTCTTTTAAGAACTCTTCATCATGCTTCATTGTACTAGCAGCTCTATAAAACATTTTTCCTGATTTCGTAAGCTTTATTTTTTTGCCTTCATATTCAAAGAATTTTGTATCATAAGTTTTTTCTAAATATTTAATATGTTGTGATACTCCAGGTTGTGTAATACACAATATTTCTGCTGCCTTAGTAAAATTCATATATTCACAAACAGTTAAAAATGTCTTTATTCTAAAATCCAACAAATTTTTTCACCTCTTTTGTTTAATCATAACATATTTTTATCATTATATAAAAATAAATAATTTTATCTTATCATTTTTATATGCTAGTATACTTTTAAGATAAAAATTAAGAAAAGAGGAATAATTATGAAATTTATTAAAAAAAATTACCAAGGTTTATTTCTTTGCTTTTTAATAGGCATTATAGCTTGGTTGCTTGGAAACACTTTTTCAATTATAGGAGGTCCAGTATTTGCAATTTTATTAGGCTTAATAATTGCACTTTTCCCACGCAAGGATTACTTTGAAAGTGGAATTACGTTTACATCGAAAAAAATACTCCAATATGCTATTGTTCTACTTGGATTTGGAATGAACTTTATTCAAATATTTAAAGTAGGTGGTCAATCACTATTGATTATAATTTCAACAATTTCAACATCACTAATTGTTTCATATGTCGTAAGCAAATTAATGAAAATTCCTTCAAACGTCTCTATATTAGTTGGTGTAGGATCTTCAATATGTGGTGGATCTGCAATTGCTGCAACAGCACCAGTTATTGACGCTAATAATGATGAGATTGCAAAATCAATTTCTATTATTTTCTTATTCAATGTAATTGCTGCATTTTTATTCCCTGTTCTCGGTAACTTATTAGGGCTTACTGATATCGGTTTTGGAATGTGGGCTGGAACTGCTATAAATGATACCTCTTCAGTAGTTGCCGCAGGGCAAACTTGGACAAGCTCTCATGGAAATGATGTAGCTCTACATTATGCTACAATAGTTAAACTTACAAGAACTCTTGCTATAATTCCAATTACATTAGTATTAGCTTTATATCGCTCTAAAAAAAATTCAAACACTACCGTTAAACTTTCAAAAATATTTCCATGGTTTATTTTATTTTTCTTATTAACTGCTATTATAAGTACAGTATTTAATTTGAGCGCTAGCTTTACAAATTCTTTAACTGAAGGCGGTAAATTTTTTATTACAATGGCTATGGGCGCAATTGGTTTAAATACTAATATTATAAAATTAATCAAAACTGGTGGAAAACCAATTATTATGGGACTTCTTTGCTGGATAAGTATTGCTCTTGTTAGTCTTCTCATGCAACATGTACTGCACATTTGGTAATATAAGCTGTTGTGATAATTAAAATTAATGCACAAGAAAGCTTAGAATTATTAGACAAACTCCAATAATTCTAAGCTTTTAAAATATTTACTATAATTTTTCTAATCATACTCCTCACTTACACTTTAAATCTTTGTACAAATATATACGATATTTCCCCACCCAAATAAATTACTTATGGTTTTATATATGCATATCCTTCACTTTGTTTAATTACAAGTTCTAAAATGCCAACTGGAACAACTTCTATAAAATAATTTAAATCCTCTTTTTTTATCTTATTAGCTATCAATGCATTATTACACGCTACAAATTTAACTCCATTACTATTTAAATTTTCTATAACACTTATATCTGAATTAAAATTAGAATCATAAAATTTAACTGCCTCTGAATTAGCTAAAACTTCAATACTATATTCATTAACATCTATAGCATCTAACAAATTACTAACGTTTTTTAATAGTAGTTTCCATTTATCAAGTTCATCTACATGAAATATCACCTTATATGTCTTCATAATAGCTATCTCCTCTCCTATTTCCGAAAATTAATTATTCATATGAAAGAAAATAACAAGTCTGAAATGCACTGTATATTAACTTGTTATTTTTTGATTATGCCTTATATCCAATTGATTTTTTAGGGCATGCTGTTACGCACTTCCCACATTGTATACAATCTGGATGACTTAATATATCACCTTTATAATCAAAAGGAACTAAACCTATTGGACATTTTTTTTCACATATCTTACATGAAACACATGAAGATGATACGTGTAATACTTTTTTACTTTTTCTAAATTTTGCTGTAATTGATGCTAAAGTTCCCATTGGACAAAAATTGCACCAAGTTCTATGATTATAGAATAAAGATAATACTATACCAATTATAGTTGTTACAACAATCATTCTATAAAATACCATTCCAATACCATAAAGATTACCTAAGTTTTTACTTACTCCTGAAATAAACATTGCCATCATAATTGTTAATATTATAGCTCTAAAATAGTAAGACTTGAAAAACTTAGGTGGTTTTCTTTTATTACTAAATTTAGAAACTACATTATCATAAAAATTTCCTCTTGGACATAAATTTCCACACCAGAATCTGCCCCGAGTAATAGAAACAATTACAGGTGCTATCATACAAAGGACTGCCACTACAGCAAATCTTAAATCAAACATACCTAATACTACAAATGCTATTAACAGTGTAAATGAATACTTTTTCCATAACTTTAAAAATTTTTCCACTAAAATACCCCCGAATTATATTACTTAAATAAACATGTTCTAATTGATTTTTAACATTGCTTATTTAGTTCTTTTTTATTATATTCATTATATTTATTATTCTCTGTAACTTTATCACGCACTTAAATAGCATTAGCATACATATGAAAAAAATAATAAGCTGTTACAAAAATTAAAGTAACAGCTTATTATCTATTGAAATTTGTTATAATTACATTTTTCTATTTAGAAAAAATCATTTTTAAAGATATCAAAATCATAAATACCCCAAAAGATTTCTTTAAAATTGATAAAGGAATATTATTAGCTATTTTTGCACCAAACACAGATCCAACAACTAAAAATATACATATTAAAATTCCTGCTTGTAAATTTACTTGACCTCTTTTATAGTAACTAATAAATGCTAAAATCCCAGCTGGTGGAAGCAAAATTGCAAGTGATGTTCCTTGAGCTTTTAATTGACTAAATCCGCATAAATACATTAATGCAGGTACAATTATTACTCCTCCCCCAATTCCAAACATTCCACTTAAAATTCCAGCTAGTAATCCTATTACTATAAATAATATTATATCAATCATTAATCTACGCTTCCTTTTCTTACACTTTTATAATAACTTAAACCTATAAATATTATCCAAATTAAAACTCCACTCAAACTCACTAATTGAGCAATTCTAATAGGTCCTAGCATTAAACTATCTGTTCTCATTCCCTCGATTATAAATCTCCCTATAGAATACAAGCCAATGTATGTAAAAAATACAATTCCATTTTTTTTGCTTTTCCTTAGTATGCCCATTAATATTATAAATACTAGTAAGTTCCAAGTAGATTCATATAAAAAAGTAGGATTATAATATACTCCTTCTATATTCATACCATTTTGAATAAACATAGGAAAATGTTTAATAAATTCATAACTAACAGGGTCTCCATGTGCTTCCTGATTGAAAAAATTTCCCCATCGTCCTAATGCTTGTGCAATAATAATAGAAGGGGCTGCTACATCTGCAAATTTAATAAAAGGAAGTTTTTTTATTTTCGTATATATTAATGCTGTTCCTATTGCGAAAATAAGTCCACCGTGTATAGCTAATCCGCCATTCCTTATGTTAAATGCTTCAATAATATTGTTTTTATAATTTTCAAATTCAAATGCTACATAATATAGTCTTGCACCTACAATACCAATTGGAAGAGATAGTAGTACAATATTTAGTAAATTATCATAATCAACTTCTCTCCATTTACAATTATAATTTGCTATTGATATTCCGAGTACAATTCCAGTTGCAATTATTATCCCATACCATCGTATGGCAAATCCTAAAATTGAAAATGCTGTTGGATTCATAATTTCACGTCCTTATCTTTTAATTTTGTAATTTTTGTATAACCATAGCACATGCTCCTACTGCCATCGACTTGTCTTCATAATATCCACCATTGCTAAATTGAATATTATTATTTTTAATATGACATTTTTCAAAAGCTATTTTTTTAGATATATCATAGAACAATTTCGAATATTGTATTAGTGGGCCACTTAATATGATTAACTCTGGATTAAACAACTTCATGTAATTTGCAAGTCCTATTCCAAAATGTAAAGCTGAATTCTTAATAATATTCACAGCAACTTCATTTTTGCTTTCTGCCAAACTGCATACATCTTTATAATTAATATTATCTAATTTTTTATTTAAATATGATCCCCTAATTTCTTTCATTTCATCAATAAATTTTTTTGTTATATTTGATATTGATACATAGCTTTCTATACATCCGTAATTACCACATGAACATACCTCTCCGTTTACATCAACAATCATATGACCAAAAGCATCTTCTAAATTGTTGATTGTGCGAATTAAAACACCCGATGATATAATTCCAGTTCTTATTCCTACACCACAGTTGATATACGCAATATTCTGTTTCCCTTTTCCAATTCCAAAATTATACTCTCCAATAACAGCTGCATTAGCACCATTATCTACACATATTACTGAATCTAATTCTTTATCTAAAGCCTCATATAAGGGCTTAATGTTAAATCCGTCAACAATTCCTATCCCAATTCCAATAATTGATGATTTTTGTATATGTAATTTTGTATATATATCTTTTATAGAAGTAGGTATAATTTCATTTATATTTTCAATCTTATATTCATGGCTTAATAATCTTTCTTCAATTATTTTTAATTTCAAATTTGTTATAACTATTTTAGTATAGGTTCGCGAAATATCAATTCCAATAAGATAAAATTCCATTGGATTTACATCATATAAACTAGGTTTTCTTCCCCCTGTAGATTCTCCAATATCTGTTTCCACAATTATTTTTTTATCAATTAAAATTTGAATCTCTCTATTTAGTGTTGTCAATTTTATTTTAGTTATATCTATCAATTCACTTTTAGTTATAGGACCTTTTTTTTGTACAATATCAAATATGTATTTGCTTCTATCATTTAATGATTCAAAATTTTTATAAGCTTCCAAAAAACTTCACTTTCCTTTCTTGATATTAAGAATATCATGTTTTAACCATTTTGGAAATAAGATTCGATATTTTTAACATAGTTGTAACTACTTTCATTTAGGGCAGATATTCTTTAGCAAAATTATTATACTTAGTTACATACACATATAAGGCATATGAAATAAAATACCTAAAAGAGAGAGGATGCACTATTTTTCTAGTTTCCTCTCTTTTTTAGGTACATGAAATAATTTAATTAGTTCCAATTATTTTTCACTTCAGCTTTTCTCTAGCTCCTTCTACGTCAAAACCAGGAATAGTATTGGGAATCTCTTTTAGTTTAGTATTTTGGGGAATAGATGTAGGTATCTCAAGCTTTTTATACACTTCATTTATATCTATTTTTAAACCTACTGATACTTCTTCTATTGTCATATAACCTTTTATTTCTTCTGGTGTCATTTTTGTTTCAGAAGTTATAGGTGGTGGTGTAAGCTCATATATTCCCATGAGTTTTGTAATACCTATTCCGCTAAAGAATATTACAAATACAAATAGTGAAATAAATACTGGTTTGATTGATTTATTTTTAACCTTAAATTCTAATGTATTATTTTTAGGACAAGAAAGTATGCAACTTTGACAATTAATACATTCAGCAGATTTAATTTCTTTAAGCTCTGAAACTTTAATATTAACAGGACAGTTTTTGTCACATAAGCCACAATTAATACAAGTAGTTTCATTTCTTGTGATTTTTGATGGACTTAACTTTGAAACTATTCCATAGAATGCACCCATAGGACAAAGATATTTGCAAAAAAATCTATCATATAATAAAGATCCAACTATAGTAACTATTAGTATAATAAGTGCAATTGAATATTCTTCAACAAGCGATGTTAGTCCAGCAGATATATGCCCATATGCAGCCCAAGGATCATATGGATTTACCCACAAACCAGCAGTCTTCCATGCAAGAAATAGTGTAAGTAAAAGAACGATATATTTAAGATATCTTAAAGGCTTGTCTATTTTTTCTGGCATAATAAATATTTTCCTAAATATCTTTTTACCTATAATCCCAAAGAATTCTTGAAGAGCTCCAAAAGGACAAATCAAACCACAAAAACTTCTTCTAAAAATTATTGCTATGATTAAAGTTATAATAAGAATAACTAACGTACCCGAAAATATTTTTTGTATAAATGTTCCTCCAAAAATCAGACTATAAAGTGTTTCTAAACCTCCATAAGGACATAGCGCGTGTATAGATGGTTCATTTCCACCTCCTAAAAGCTGATGAAGATAAGCTTCCACAGTACTGTGTATCAAAAATATTGCTAATAAAATATAACGTAGATTTTTTAAAATTTTGTTACTTTTCATATATTTCCCTCCTACTCTCTATAGTTGAAAGTCCAATCCTAGTTCTATTAATTTTCTCATCTCTTAACTTATTTAAAGTATATCATCCATAGTAATTAAAAAAGTGTCCTAATTGTGTCTTAATATTTCACAATTAGGACACTTTTATATATCTGAATTGTTTTATTATTATAGTTTACCTACTATATATGTTGTAATTATCAATGTTAAAGTTTCAATGCTCAATTAATGATGATAGTTTTTGATAATTTACTGTGAATTGTAGATTGTAAAATACAATATATATAATAAAAATTGAGGCTCAATAAACCAATCTAAAAATAGTAAATAAAGGTTCTTTATGGTATAATATCTTATAATATAGAGAAATTTAACTAAAAAAATTAGGAAGTGACATTATGATAAATGAAATAAGAGATAATGAATTAATCCAATCATTTTTTAATCTAATCCCATACTTTCAGTATTATTTTGAAGATGAATTGGTTTTCACAATATCTAATACTGAAAGATTTCTTTTTGTACAAGACTGTGAAAATTTAAGAATGGCTTCAAAAACAGGAGATGCAATACCTGCTGGTTGTGCAGCAGATGTGTGTTTAAATCAGAAGAAACCAGTATCACTTATAGTACCTGCACATGTTTTTGGTGTACCCTTAAAGACAATGGCTGTTCCGGTATTTGAAAATGGTAAGATATCAGGAACAATGGCAATAGGTCTGAGTTTAAGTAAAAAAGAGAGAATTTCAAATTTATCAAACACATTATCACATTCATTAACAGAAATAAGTACTAACTTATTTGATATGACATCAGGAATTCAAAATATATTTGAAACAAATTCAAGCATTCAAAAATTCATTGAAATAACAAAAGATAACTCCCAAAAAACTGATGAAGTATTAAGTTTTATAGAAGGTATTGCTAAACAAACAAATTTATTAGGCTTAAATGCTGCAATAGAATCAGCTAGAGCTGGAGAATATGGCAAGGGATTTAGTGTAGTATCAACTGAAATTAGAAACCTTTCAAAATCAACTAAAGAATCTGCAAATCAAATTAATAGCATATTAAATACTATACAAAATTCAATAAATGAAATTTATTTGAGATTTAATGATTCAAATCTACTATTAGATAATCAGTCATCAGGACTTGAAGAAATTACTGCTACAATACAAGAACTTAATTCTACTGCTACAATCTTAAAGGAATTTGCTTCAAAAATGTAAATAAGGGGTGTTAAAATGAAAATAACTACATTAATAGAAAATACCCAAGATAAAAATAAAAATTTAAAATATGAACATGGGCTTTCTATGTTTATTCAAACTGAAAAATGTAATATTCTTTTTGATACAGGAAAAACAGGAGATTTTATTGAAAATACTGAAGCTTTAAATATAGATCTCAAGAGTATTGATGTGTTAATTTTAAGTCATGCACATTATGATCATTGTGGTGGTGTAAGAAGATTATTGGAAACTTACAATATAACTCCTCAAATTATAGTTAGTGAACATTTTTTTAAAAATGCTGATAGATACCATTATTCTGATGGCAATCTTAAATCGGATTTTTCAAAGGAAATTGGTTATACATATGTAGGCATTGATTTTGATAAAGAATATATTGAAAGCAAAAGTGCTTTTATAAATTTTGTACAATCAGATATTTTAGAAGTAAGTGATGATGTTTTTGTATTTTCTAATTTTAACAAATACTATGATTTTGAAAAATTAAATAAAGATATGAAAATAAAAATTGGTGCTGACTATAATATTGATACTTTTAATGATGAAATTGCAGTAGGACTTAAAACTAAAGATGGAATAGTAGTTTTACTTGGATGTGCCCATCCTGGATTCTTAAATATTGTAAAAACTATTCAAGAAAGAACTAAAGAAAAAATAGTAGGTATAATAGGTGGAACACATCTTATAGAGGCTGATGATGAAAGAATAAATAAATCTATTGAATGTATAAATAATTTAAATGTGAATTTATTAGGTTTATCTCATTGCACTGGTGAAAAGGCTGTTAACTTGATTAGTGAAAATTGCAATAGTACATTTATGAATATAACAGGAACAACTTTAACTTTAGAATAATAATTAATTTATATGTATATGTTGAAAAAAATAAAGACTCTTCTTATGCTAACTGCGCAAGAAGAGTCTTTATTTTGCATTATTATTGTTGTTACTTTAATTACCATACTTTATTATTTAATCTAATTAATTTTTGCAACCTCATAGAATTTTCATCAAGCTTTACTTGCCCATTTAGATCTAAATTCATCATAGGATAATTCCCCCTTTGCAAGCCTCTCACTTATAACACTATCAATATTATTACTTTCAATTTCATTTTTAATATCAAAAAATTCTTTGGTGCTTATGGCACACTTTGCATATCTTTCAATAAGTATAGGTGTATATGGATTTGAATATCCTATATCTTCAATAATTGATTTTCTTTCTATATATTCATCCGCTGTAATAATACCTGAAGCATACTTTACTTTAAGTATATCAATTAGTTTTATTACAAATAAATTTGGAGATGGCTTACTTTTTAATTCTAAAAATACTGCAATAGAAAAAATTACTAAAATAAACATTAAAATATACGAACCATAAAACCCCATTCCCATATGGTAACCTTGTCTCATAATTCACCTCCACTCAGTTATTAATTAATAGTTAATGATGAATAATGAATGATTTAGGATGGAATTCCAAAAGAATTCCTTAAAAATATATATTATTTTAGAAAAGCTGCAAGCTTTTCAACCTCAATCATTCATTATTCATTATTCATCAATTTTGCTACGCAAAATTCCTATAACTATTGTTGTGCCTTTCTCTAGCTCACTTTCTATATAGAAATATCCATTTAAAACTTTTACTAATCTTTTTGCTATTGAAAGCCCAAGTCCAGTTCCTTCTACATTTGAATTTCTCGCTTTATCTGCCTTATAGAATTTTTCACCTAAATACTGAATTTCATCTTTAGGTATACCAATCCCATTATCTTTTATTGCTATATAAATGTTTTTATTGTCTTCATATGTTGATACCTTTAAAATGCCATTATTTTCAGAAAACTTAATTGCATTATCTAAAAATATTATTATTAATTGTTTCAATTTATAATAATCACTTAATAAGGTTGGTAAATTACTTTCCAAAGATAATTGCAAATCTATATCCTTATTCTTTATTAATGGCTTAAAGCTTCTTATTGTATCATTAATAAGCATATTAACATCTAGTTTATTAATATCAACCTCTAATTTTCCTGATTCTAACTTACTCAAATTAAGTAAATCTTTAACCATTCTTTCAAGTCTATTGGTTTCTTTTATAAGTGTAGTACAGGTATCAGGTATATACTCTGGCTTTGTCATCCCATCCAAAATTGACTCTAAATTACCTTTTATAACTGTTAAAGGAGTCCTAAATTCATGGGAAACATTTGAAATAAAATCTTTTCTCATTTGCTCAAGTTTTTCTTTTTCACTAATATCTTGAATAAGGATAACCCAACCTATAATCTCATTTGAATTGCTCTTTATAGGAGACACTGAGAATTCCAATACTTTACCTTCATGCTTCTTTATAATTGACTTTTTATCATTGCTTAATATAAAATATTTAAATTCTTGAATTATATCTAATTCTGATAATATTTTAATTACTTCTATATTTCCTTCTCCCATTTTATATGAAAGAAGATTTATAGCCGCTTCATTTATATTTATAATTTGAGAATTTCTATCCAAAGCTAAAATCCCCTCACTCATACTTGTTATAATGTTACTTAATTTGTTTTTTTCTTCAAAAAGCTCGCCAATAGTATACTTAAGCTTTAATGATAATAAATCAAATGAATTTGATAATTCTCCTATTTCATCTTTTTGATATATGTTTGTTTTTATTCCATATTGACCTCTTGTTAATTCCAAAGCAGCTGAGTTTATTTTCTTTATTGGTCTCGTAATATTCTTAGAAAAATAATATCCTAATAACCCTACAAGCATTGTTTCACCTAAAACAGCTAAAATTAAGCTTAGAAAGAATTTGTTCATGGAATTTGATAAATCAGTTATTGATGAATTAAGAATTACCGCTCCTATTATGTTATTATTTTCTTTTATAGGTACTGCTATTACCATCATTTCCTCATTATAATAAGGATTATATCCCTCATCATACGCTTCTGCTCCATTTAATACTTTACTATTAATATCATTATATAAATCCTTTATCTCTACATTATTAATGTAACTAATATCATCATTAGTATCTGATGCAGTTATAATGCTTTTGTCTGCATTAAGTATCCAAAGTTTTGCATTATCAATATCATTTAATAAGTGTATAATTTTCACAAACTCTATATTATTTGAACTATTACCTATGTAAGGTTTAATAGTTTCCGAAATTGCTACAGCATGTTTTGTCATATTATTTTTTTTAACTTCATAAATATTATTTTTAAATATATTTAAGGCAATAATTCCTATAAAAAGAGTTGAAACTATAACAATTGCTAAAAAGCCAATAGTTAATTTAAAAGTAATATTTTTCTTAAACATCTTTCACCTCAAATTTATATCCCATGCCCCAAATAGTTTTAATATCCCAGTTATACTGACCATCAAGCTCAAGTTTTGCTCTTATTCTTTTTATATGAGTATCTACTGTTCGAGAATCTCCAAAGTAATCTATTCCCCATATGTTATCTAACAGTGCATCTCTATTAATTATAGTATTGGGAGAGCTTGCAAGCATCCATAAAACTTCAATTTCTTTCTTCGTAAGGTTCATATGTATTCCATATAGTTTAACTGAGTAATTATTAATATCTAATTCAAGTTGTGCATATTTAATTATTGATAATTTATTATTTTCAACTGGAGCAATGCGCCTAAGCACGGCTTTTATTCTTGCAATTACTTCTCCAGGGCTGAATGGTTTTATAATATAATCATCAGCACCAGAGTTTAATCCGAGTATCTTGTCTGCATCCTCACTTTTAGCAGTTATCATTATAATTGGAGTATTGGATTGTTGCCTAATTATATTGCAAACTTCAATTCCATCCATTAAAGGCATCATAATATCAAGTAAAATCAACTCCGGATTATAATGTTTAAACTTTAATAAGGCTTCTTCTCCATCAAGAGCAAAAATTACTTTAAAACCTTCTTTTTCTATATAAGGCTTCAATATTTTAATTATTTCCATATTATCATCAGCAATCAGAATATTTTTATCCATTTTTATCCCTCCTATCTTGCTCAAATTATATCATTATCTTACCTAAATTATATCATTGATAATAATTAAAATTGTGTCCTAATTGTGTACTTTTATTTCACAATTAAGACACTTTCTTATATTTAAAATGATTTATGATAAGGACATATACAACATATAAAAACTAAAAACAGTGCAACAAATTTTTGCATTAGTTTAAAATTTAAGGAGGAAGAAAAAATGAAAGCAAAAAAATTAATAATCGCATTAACTCTCACTCTTACTATGGGATTAGGTGTAACTGCATATGCCGCAACAAGTACACAACCAACTACTGGTACACATCAAAGAGTTGGAATGATTATGGTTACAGGTATGAGAGGTTATGATTATGTAGAATCAGTGTTAAAGGACAAACTTAGCATGACAGATGAGGAAATAACAGCTGGACTTAATTCTGGAAAAACAATGTATGCTTTAGCAGAAGAAAAAGGAATGACAGAGGATCAATTTAAAGTAGCTCTACTTGATGAGAGAAATAAAGCTGTTGATACGGCAATTGTAGATGGAACTATAACAAATGAAGAGGGTGCTTCATTAAAAGAAACTCTAAAAAATAATCTTGATACTTGCACAGGAATCCCGGGTCAAAGAATTGGCAAAAATGGGGATGGACGTGGAACTGGACATATGTTAGGTGGAGGCATGAGAGGTACATGTAATTGTTATATTAATAATACTGTAGAATAAATACTTTAGAATAATAATATTAAAGAATGAGACCTAGTGTTTCATTCTTTTTTGTGTTAAATCGAATAATATCGTAATAAATGCTTTGTATATTAAAAAGGCTCTATAGACTAAATTATTGATATATGACTATGCACAGGCTAAAAACAAGTAGTCAATTTTATCTTGAATTGAAACTACCTGTTAAATATACAAAGAATATTGTGACTTAACTGAAACTGCATATTATGTAAATCTTTATTTTTTCTATACTCTATCAACTAAATATCTCTATACATTTTTCTGCAATTCTCTTTCCAAATACATAGAAAAGTTCCTTACTTTCTTCAAAGTTTTCTTTTAAAGCTACTGGTCCTAAATGAATATATGGTTCACCTATTGCGGAACCGCCAGAATAAACTAACATTCCTTTTACCATAAGATGATTAATAATTGTTAAAATAGCAGTATCTGCTCCACCTTGCGCGAAATTTGCTGTAGCAAAAACTCCCCCTATTTTGCCGGAAAGATTACAGCCCCATGATTCATCAAACCATTTTTTAATTTGCCAACAAGTATTAGCATAATAAGTCGGAGTTCCAAAAACAACAGCTTTACTTTCCTTTATGTACTCATAATCTATATTTTCAATATCAAATATTCCCACTTCAATATTTTCTATAGTTTTCATACCCTTTGCAATTTCTTCTGCCATTGTATGTGTCTTTCCAGTTTTACTAAAATAAATAATTGATAATTTCACTTTTAACATCTCCATAAATTTCAATTTTATATTTATAATTTTGTTCTATAGGCATATAGATTTAATAATTTTAATATACATCAATAATTACTATTCTATATTAATTTATATACTCTATTATACATATTATAACATAATTGTATTTACCAGATTATCTAACAAAGTCATTCAAAAAAATAAAGCTTCAAAAATGAAGCCTTATTAATTACTATATATCACATTTGTTAGAAAAACCTGCTGGTGGTACACCTAATGCTTGTATAAGTCGAGCCCAATAGTTAACTTGCGCTGCAGTGCTTGCAATAATAACTATTTCACGTTCAGTAAAGTTAATCTTCATTTTTCCCATAAAGTCTTTTGGTATTTTTATTGGTGTTTGAGATATTAACTTTGTATATTCAATTGCTAATTTTTCTTTAATAGTAAATGTAAGCGCATCATCAATGTTAAGATTTCCTGTAATATAATTCAATTCTTCCTCAGTTATACCATCACCTTTATATTCAAAAGAATTCATATCAATACAAAATGGACAAGATACACTTAATGAAGCTTGAATTCTTACAATCTTTAAAATACGATTATTTAAATCACCCTTCCCATGTGCAACCATAGTTTCAAGAATAGCAGAACTTATTGCAACTTTTGGATACCAGGCAAGTAGCTTTGGAACAAGCAAATCTTTTTTGGTAACCTTCTTAGAAATATATATTCCGATTCTCAAAAACAATGGAATTTTTCTAGGTGGCTCAATAAAAGCAATTACTTTCTTGTTTTGCATGTTTTTATACCAACTATTGAATATAAAGGACAAATGCTAATTGTGGCTGTTAAAATAGGAACTAAACCTATTAATCCTAAATACTTTAAATTTCCTTTCATAAAAAAGAAAAGACTTAATAATGCTAAACCTACAATAAATCTGATAATTTTATCTATACTTCCAACATTTTTCATTACAAACACTCCTTCGTATAAAATGATTTTATTTATAATTTTAATTTATCAAAGTATAAGTAAATGTTCTGTAACAAAGTCACTTATTAGTTATCTTTTATGAATTATGATACAATTAAAAACAAAATATCAGGAGGTGTACTTTTAAAAAATGACATATAAATTTGATGCAAAGAATAAACATAAACTTGATAATGAAAAAAGAAGAGAGCTGTTACCACCAGATGAAACTCTTATTAATCTTGGATTACATGAAGGAGATGTAATGGCTGATATAGGCTGCGGAATTGGATATTTTACTATTCCAGCATCTAAAATTGTAGGTGATAATGGCAAAATATTTGCAATGGATATATTACCAGAACTGCTTCAAGACGTTAAAATAAAAATAAAGGGCAATAATATCTCAAATGTAGAAATTATTTTAACAGAAGAAAATGATTTGAAATTAGAAGATGATAAAGTAACTTTTGCTTTTATAAGTACTGTATTACATGAAGCTGACAAAAAAGAAAACTTTTTAAACGAGATAAAAAGAATTATCTCTCCAAAAGGAAAAATTGCTATTGTTGAATGGCATAAAATTAATAGTGAATTCGGACCTCCCATTGATCACAGATTAGATAAAATGGATTTGATAAAAGTATTAGATAAAGTTGGATTTTCAAATATATCAACTATAGATATTGGCGAGAATTTCTATGGCTTAATAGCAGAAAAATAATTCAGTATTACAATATAAACAATTATCTTTAAAATGATAATACATTTGGAAACTCCACAGTAACCGTTGTTCCATCATTAATTTTACTTTCTAAATATATTTTTCCACCATGAGCTTCAACAAAAGCTTTTGTGATAGTAAGTCCTATACCAGAACCACCTGTATTTTTATTACGGGATAAATCACTTCTATAAAAACGTTCAAATATGTAAGTCATATCCTTTTCAGGTATTCCTATACCATTATCACTAACTTTTATTATAATATTTTGATTTTTCTCCCTAAGTATTACTTCAACCTTGCCATTAGGATTTAAATATTTATAAGAATTCGAAAGTAGATTATTTATAATTTGTTTAAATTTATCTTTATCCATTATTGCAGTTATCTCGGGGGTTATAGTGCTTATTAACTCATAATTTTCTTTAATATAAAGAGGTTTAAAAGTATCTATGATTTTTTCTAGTTCAATTGAAATATTAATCTTGCTTTTATTCAGACTAATATTTGACTGCTCTAATTTTGCTAAATCACGAAGATTGTCTACCATTTTTGTTAGTCTTTCAATCTCTTCATTAAATGTTTCAAATCTCTCAGTAGTAGGTTCCCAAATTCCATCTATAAATGCTTCTACATGTGTTTTTAATGTTGTTAAAGGGGTTCTTAATTCATGAGCCATATCTGAAGTTAATCTTTTTCTAAGCATTTCTTGGCTGTTTAAGGTTTCTGCTAAATAATTTATTGAATTTGAAAGTTCATCTATTTCTTTAGTATTTGTATTAACCGTTGCTCTTACATTTAAATCACCATATCTCATTTTATTTGCAGTTTCAGTTATTTTAGCTAAGGGTTTAGAAATTTGTTTTGAAAGAATTATACTGATTATAAATCCAAATATTAAAGCTATTACAGCTGATACCATAAAGGAATGATTTAAAGTACTTATAAATGATATTGATGCAGAAGATAAATATGAAGTTCCAAAATAACCAATTATTATAGTCCCGCTCTCTTTATTATCAGTGATCAATGGATATTTATTTTCAGTATACTCCCCCATATTAATTCCAGAAAAATTATGCATCATAGACCCCATCATATTTCCCATCATGTTTCTATTCTGCAAATGAGCTTTACCAGAGGAATATATAGTATTACTATCCATATCTTTAATTTCAATATATAATTCTTGTAGCTGTGCATACCTTTGGATTTCATCACTATTTATTAATGAAACTTCTTTTTGTCCGCTATATAAATCATCAATAATTTTTACTGCATTATCTATTTTTGTTTTGTGTTCGTCAACTAAATACTCTTTAAATTTATTCCCAACTGTATAATTTGATATGACACTTGCTAAAATAATTGATCCTAAAACTGCAATAATAAAGCCTAATGCTAATTTTTTCATTAACGATATCTTCATTTTTTCACCTCAGATGAATTTGGATTAAATTTATAACCACTTCCATATACAGTTGTTATATACATTGGTTCTTTATGATTATTTTCTATTTTTTGACGAATGTTTTTTATATAAGTGTCCACGGTTCTATCAAAACCTTCATAATCTATCCCAAATGCCTTTTCTACTAATTTTTCTCTAGAAAATACTTGTTCTGGATTTGTAAGTAAAATTGTTAAAATCTTAAATTCATTTGTTGTTAAACTTACAACTTCACCTTTCTTTTTAACAACCATCTTCTTTATATCAACTTCTAAATCCCCATTATTAAATATTAAGATATCAGCCATTGGGATACGATCTTTATAAGATCTTCTAAGTAAAGCCCTAACCCTTACTACAAGTTCACGAACACTAAATGGCTTAGTTAGATAATCGTCAGCTCCTATAGATATTCCTTCTATTTTTTCATCTTCATCTGCTTTAGCAGTAAGCATAATAATAGGTACACTGGAGTTAGATCTAATTCTACTACATACTTCTTCACCAGTTACTTTAGGAAGCATTAAATCCAAAACTATAAGATGAATAGTTTCTTTATTATATATATCTAATGCTGCTTCACCATCCATAGCTGTAATTACTTCAAAACCTTCTTTTTCAAGATATGCTCTGACTACATCTAATATATTCTGTTCATCATCCACAACTAATATTTTAAATTCATTATTCATATGTACCACCTCCAACGTTGATTTAGTGATTATATTATAGTTTATACTTATAAAAAAGACTAGAGCAAGGTTTACAATATGTAAATTATCTTACTCTAATCTTAATGGTACTAAATATTATTATTTAAAATTACTCTTATTTTTTTTGTGAAAGTATTGTTTTTCTACTTAAATATTCTTCTTTACTAATTTCTCCGCTAGCAAACTTTTCATCAAGTATTTTCATTGCGCCATTAGATTTATAAGTATAATTTTTAAATAATTTAACTGCTAGTACTATTAATACAATGAATATTAACATTCTAAATCCCATAGCTAAAAACATCCCTTCATATCCTATAGAACTTGCTGGTCCAAAACCTCTACAAAACATATTAATTCCTCCTTTTCATTAGACTAATTCTCTTCTATATACTAATTATATAGATGAAATGTGGGGGAATTATGAAGGATTAAAAGAATTATTGTTATTCCTTAAATACTTTCTTTCAATGAAACTTATCGTTCCACTTTTCATTAATTTGTTTTTTCCTAAAATAGAAATATTGTTTCTTAAATTTAAGGTATTCAAAATTTTAGCATATCGTTGTTCCATCTTTATTATTTGCCTTTATTGATAGCTTTGGATAAAGTTTAATCTGTGGTATCAATATTCCTGCAAATATAAGAATACAACCTATATATGCCTTGGTACTCATAATTTCACCAAGTAGAAGTGCACCACCTATAGCGCCGAAGACTGATTCCATACTCATGATAATAGCGGCATGAGATGGTTTAGCATTCTTTTGTGCTACCACTTGTAAGGTATATGCTACACCAGTTGATAAAAAACCACCATAAAGTATTGGAATTAACGCATTTGATATACCGCTAATAGTAATATTTTCAAATATAACGGCTGATATAAGGCTTAAACCTGAACTTGTTGCAAATTGAATGCATGATAGTTTCAAAGGATCTACCTTATTACAAAAATAGCCTATTGCTAAAATATGTAAGGCAAAGAATATAGAGCATATTAGCTCAAGCATATCACCATAACCTATACTAAAATTTTCATTTATACTTAAGAGATAAAGTCCAATAACTGCAAATCCCACTCCAATCCATGATTTTTTTCCAATTTTATGCCCTAAAATTATTCCAATGATCGGTACAATCACCATATAAAGTGAAGTAATAAAACTTGCTTTGCCAGCAGTTGTATAAGTAAGGCCAACTTGCTGAAGAGTTGAACCTGTGTACAAAATTGTTCCAGCCAATATTCCAGATACAATTGTTTTTTTAGTACTTACTTCATTATTACTCTTATTCCCATTCTTCTTTCTTTTATCTAAATAAATAATTAATGGTATGAGAGAAATACTTCCAAGAGCAAATCTTATCCCATTAAATGTGAATCCCCCTACGTATTGAGATCCCACTCTTTGTGCAACGAATGCAAATCCCCATATAGCTGCTGTAAGCAATAATAGCATATTAGCTTTTATTATTCTGTTATTCATTTGAATCCCCCAATCTCTTGTATTAACATAACTCTTTATGTAATACTTTATAAAGAATATTAAGAATATTATTAGTAAGAAGTTTTGCAAATTCAATCATTGGAATAAACTAGTTAAATACTGTGGTCAGATATTTTTTAAAATTGCCTAAAACTCAAACTCTTAATTTCCCCTAATAATTTCTTTTTATAATTATACATTTATACGGATAATTATTCAATATAAATAGTAATTTTATCTATTGCTTATCATTTTCCCTTTCAGTTTCGTAGCATAGATAATATACTATTATTACATCATGCATGATTATACACATACATAATTTATACAGTTGTAAAAAGCATCCATCATTTAAATTTTATGATAGATGCTTTTCTAAATATTATTTATTTAACTTAAAATATTATTTTTCTGTTACTTGTGAAAAAAAGTTAACTACATCCTATTGGACATCTTCACCTTTAGAGTATGAAAAATACTTCTTTCCCCAATACAATGCTACATTTACTAATCCTATCATTACTGGCACCTCAATTAATGGTCCTATTACCGCTGCAAAAGCTACCTTTGACTCAATTCCAAATACTGCTACTGCAACAGCAATTGCTAATTCAAAGTTATTGCTTGCAGCTGTAAATGCGAGTGTTGTAGTTCTTTTATAATCTATGCCTGATTTATAACTGATATAGAATGATATTGAGAACATTACTATAAAATAAATTACAAGTGGTATTCCTACTTTAATAACATCTAAAGGTAGTTCTACGATATATTTTCCCTTGAACATAAACATTACTATAATTGTAAATAATAAAGCTATCAAAGCTAATGGACTAATTTTAGGAATAAACTTTTTTGTATACCATTCTGTTCCCATTTTAGGTTCTAATATAAGTCTAGTAAGCATTCCAAGTAAAAAAGGAATACCTAAGTAAACTGCAACTGACGTTGCTACTTCCCCCATGGAAATATGAACTTCAAACCCTGTAAGTCCAAATACAGGTGGCAATACTGTAATAAAAATATAAGCAAATACAGAATAAAATACTACTTGAAATATAGAATTGAATGCTACGAGTGCTGCTGCGTATTCGCTATCTCCATCTGCTAAACTGTTCCAAAGAATTACCATAGCTATACATCTAGCAAGTCCTATAAGAATAAGTCCAGTCATTAATTCCGAGTCAGATTTTAAAAATACAAATGCTAATATAAACATTAGAGCTGGTCCAATAATCCAGTTTTGTACTAATGATAATCCTAGAATTTTAGGATTTTTAAATACCTTTCCAAGCTCCTTATAATTCACTTTAGCTAGTGGTGGATACATCATTATTATAAGGCCAATTGCTATTGGAATTGATGTTGTTCCAACAGATAGTTTTGCTAATCCCACCGATAATGATGGCATTCCCCATCCTAGCAATATTCCTAGTGCCATTGCTGCAAATATCCAAAGAGTTAAATATCTGTCTAAGAATGATAATTTTGATGATTTATTACTCAATATAATCGCCTCTTTCCATTTTTATTTACTTCCTTTATAGAACTTGTGTCCCCCTGAAAGATTATAAACCTTTTTATATCCATGATTTATAAATATATTTTGAGCCGCATTACCTGTAACCCCTTTATTACAATAAGTTACTATTACTGCATCCTTATCTAAATTTTCCATTTGATTTCTTAGATTTTTATGAGGTATATTTACTGAATTATCTACATGAGCTTCATCATATTGTTTACTCACTCTTGCATCTACTATTTGAACTTTTTCACCGCTTTTTACAATATCCTTAAGTTCATTTGATGTTATAATAGGTCTATTATTATTTAATGCATTATCTAATATCATGCCTGTATAATGAACTGGATCTTTAGTAGTTGAAAATGGTGGTGCATATGCAAGATCTAAATGAAATAATTCATCTACTTTTGCTCCATAAGTTATTAAAGTAGCAAATACATCTATTCTTTTATCTACTCCTTCATAACCTATTATTTGAACCCCTAATATCTTTTCTGTATTTTTATCTGCAATAGCTTTTATAACCATTTCTTTACCATGAAAATATGATGGCTTATCTGGCTTTATATTGTGACATATTTGAATATCATAGCCTTCTTCTATTGCTTCTTTTTCAGATAGTCCGGTGCTTGCAATAGTCATATCAAATAACTTGAATATTCCTGTACTTAAATTTCCTCTATACTCAATATTTCCACCTGTTATATTATCTCCAGCAATTCTTCCAGTTTTATTAGCAGTAGAACCTAGTGGTCTATATACTGGCTTTCCTGTTATAGTAGAAAAAGTTTCTATGCAATCTCCACAAGCATAAATATCTGGTATATTTGTTTCCATCCTGTTATTGACTTTAATTGCTTTAGTTACACCAATTTCTATTCCTACTTCTCTAGCTATTTCAGTATTTGGTCTAACTCCTGTTGCCATAATCACCATATCACTTTTAAGTACAGTATTATCATTTAAAGTAACACTTTTATCACCTATCTTTGTAATAGTTGAATTTTTAAGTATGTTTATTTTCTTTTTAATAAGTGCATTTTCTAAAAACTTGGCCATATCTTCATCTAGATTTGGAGTTATTTTATTTTGCATTTCAATTATAGTTACATTTACTCCATCACTCATTAAATTTTCTAACATTTCAAATCCAATAAACCCTGTACCAGCAATTACTGCATGTTTAGGTTTTTTATTATCTATGAAATTTCTTATGTTTCTTGCACTTTGAACATTTCTTAAAAAGAATACATTACTATTATCTATACCTTCTATTCCTGGGATAAATGGTGAAGCTCCAGTTGCTATAATCAATTTGTCATATTTATCCTTAAAAACTTCATTGGTATTGATATTTTTTACTTCAACTTCTTTTAAGTCTGGATTTATGTTTAATACTTCATATCCTGTGAATACATCAATATTATATTTTTTCTTAAAAAATGCAGAATCTCTAGGAGTTAATTCACCGATGTCCTCTATTTCTTTGCCTATATAATAAGGTAATCCACAGCCTGAGTAAGATATATCTCTGTCTTTTTCATAAATTACAATTTCTGCATTATCATCATTTCTTCTTGCTTTTGCTGCTGCTGATGTTCCTGCTGCAACTGCTCCTATAACTATTAATCTCATTTTTTCATCCTCCTTGTTTTTTATGATGAAACACATTACTCACATGCACACATCTCACCACAAGATAATATATCAATTATCTTTAGTCTACTTGAATCACATAGTGCTTTAAATATTTTTGCATTTTCTTCATAATTCATCTTCATTCAGAACCTTACCATATAGACATTCATCTATATATAATATAGAATATTATCTATCTACTGTCAACAGTATTGCTATCTATAAACAATTTTTATTATAACTAGATATATATTTATCTATCTGCATACTTATTTTATGCAAGAATTTAATTATTGCCACAAAATAGTATTATGAAAATTTCATAATAACTATACATGATTTTTAAAATTATCTAAAACAAAACAAACTACCAATTTTAACCTAGTAGTTTGCTTTTATATTTACCCAATTAACTTATATATTACAATTGAAATCCTAAGTAAAACATATAAAATGAAAGTAACAACATTATAAAGCCCATAAGTATTTTTAATCTAAAACTTAAATTTCCATATTTATTTGAACTTGTAATTTTACTTACAAATCCTATAGATGTCCCTGCTATAATAACTACAACACTATGCCCTATAGAATAAAGCAATAATAAAAAAGTTCCAAATTAGAATATTCCCTTCTTTTGCTACAAAAGCCAATATAACAACTAGTGCGGGAGGTTAATTATCTTATACAATTTCAATTAATCTTAATATCAGATCTTTCATATTTTTATTATTAGTGTACTCACTACCTTTATAATCATATACTAATTTAAGAACACTCTGCATGGAGGTATATATGTCTATACTAGAATTATCACCTGAGGAATCATTAGTTGCTGCTAATGCTGTAGCACTTGCTATTTTTAGAGCTTATTCACTAGAGAACGCAATTTTTATAGCTGATTTTGTAAATGCTATTGAAGGTAGTTTAACTTTGCTATTAAGTAAACAAGGGCTTATAGAAATCAATGAGGCTTCCTGTAAGCGAGAAAGTATTAATGATGCTGATATAGATGCTAGGTTGGCTCTTTTAGAAGATTTACTACTTAGCTTATCATAAAATTTATAATATAAACCTTCTAATGACTTTTATGTATCTAAATAATTTTATGTAACTCATCTTAGAATCTTTTATTCATGTATAACATCAAAATAAATGTCATATATTTATTAGAGCTAATGAAAACTTTAGCGTAACACTACACAAAAACATGACATTTATTTCTGGTTTCCATATATATTAAAATTTCTTATTTTTTTGTATGTGTTAAAGTTCTTGGTTGTGCTGTCGCACTTTTTTTATATGTGTATATCTTTTTAATTCTACTTAACCTCATATACTCACTTCTATTAAATTAAAGCCTTTAATTTTGTAACTGCTCTATCATATACTTCAAAGAATATAACATCTTTAGTTATAAGCAATATTCCTAAATATAATAATCCACAGGCAATCACATCTAATCCACAAGAAATAATCATACTATCCACAAAATGATTTATGACAAATGTTATTGGAATAAACAGCAATGGATACCAAGAAATATAACTTGCATCTTTGTAATCAAATATCCACATAACTTGTTTAGATACACACAATAATCCCATGGCTGCTGGAAATAAAAGCAGAAAATATATTTTCACCACTTTATTTAATAATGCAAAATAATTCTTCTTAGAGTTAGTTCCTAAATCATTTGAAAGCCTTGGCATTGTAACTTGAATTATTGTAAGCATTAAGGTACTAATTATAAATATTGCTTTTTGTGCTATTGCATAAGCTCCAAGATCCATTTTTTACATAAATCAATGTTTTTTACTCATATGTGATATTTTTAATAAATATTCTTTCTTTTTTCAGAAAATACATTGTATTCTGACAATTTTGATGTTATAATAAATACAAGAAGAAAGAAATTTCTTCTAGCAATCCTAACCCTATAAAATCAATAAAATACTATCTTTTAAACATTATAGCCAATGTTAATTAGATATTACAAATTATTGCTTGAGGTGTTTAACTAGTAATAGACAAAGCAATTTATGATTCAAGTTCAAACTACTAATTTCAAATCACTTGAGGATTTGATTAGTACTCAACAAGAAAAGTAAGCTGCAAGTTAAAATTACTAAACACATATCTAAGGTATTTGAAGAAAGTATATCTAAAGAATGTTAGCTAAGATAATTAAATTTCCCCTTTATTAATTTAAATTCAAAAGATATTCTAATAAGTAATAACAACTTTTAATGTCTTAGAATTATACTAATAATAATAAAGAAAGGGTGATGCAAATTTAAATATAATAATAATAATAATACAGAAAGGGTGATACGAATTCAAATAGAACCATTTAGCTTGAAAAAAGGGTTAGGATTTGCTTAACCACCAATTAGTTGATATATTTTAACTAATTGGTGGTTTTTATTATTTTTATCTTTTCTGAAAAATCAAAACTAACAATAAATTTCAATTTAGACGTGAAAAAGGTAATCCAAATTTGGACTACCTAAACCCCATTACTTTACTTTTGATTTATTAACTCTTTAATTTGATCTTCTATTTTTTCTGGTTCAAAAGTTGGAGCAAATCTAGATACTACTTTTCCTTCCTTTGATACAAGGAATTTTGTGAAATTCCATTTAATATCATCTCCACTTGTATTAAATCCCTTGCCTGATAGTAAGTTATATAATCCTTTTGCTGCCTCATCTTCAATTGCAGAAGGTGCTTCTTTTTTTAGGAAAACATATAACGGATCACTATTTTCTCCATTTACATCAATTTTTCCAAAAGTCTTAAAAGTTGTTCCATATGTTAGCTTACAAAAGCTTACAATTTCTTCATTACTTCCAGGTGCTTGCTCAAAAAATTGGTTAGATGGAAAATCTAATATTTCGAATCCACTATCTTTGTATTTATCATAAATCTTTTGAAGTCCTTCATATTGAGGAGTAAATCCACATCCTGTAGCTGTATTAACAACTAGAAGTACCTTGCCCTTGTATTCCTCCATTGAAACTAAATTTCCCTTTACATCTTTTACTTCATAATCATATATCATTTTTATTCGCTCCTTCTAATTTTATATTTGTTTTTATATTTTTCTAAATTAAATTTTATTCAATTTGATTTGTTAAAACAATTATATCCCTTGATTTTATTTTTGTCAATTTAAAATTTTACATTTTTCATTTAATTTTGAGTAAATAAAAAATAGCCAATATTTTATTGCTTATTATATAAAATCTTAGCTATTCTTTATTCTTATTTATAAAATTACTAATGGTTACTTACATCTGAAAGTATTCTTCCATCCGATATTTCTATTACTCTATCAGTTCTTTCTGCAATTCTTTTGTCATGAGTAATAATTATGAATGTAGTTTTAAATTTTTCATTCATTTCTCTCATGATAGCATATACATTTTCTGTACTTCGTGAATCTAAATTCCCTGTAGGCTCATCTGCTAAAATAATGTTAGGATTATTCATTAATGCTCTTGCAATGGCTGCTCTTTGCTGTTGTCCTCCAGACATATTGTTTGCTAAATTATTTCTAACTTTAGATAGCCCAACTAATTCAATTAATTCTAATGCTCTTTCCAGAATCTCCTTTGGTGGCTTTACATTTTTTATCATATAGGGCATAAGCACATTTTCTAGTGCTGTAAAATCAGGCAAAAGATAATGAAATTGAAATATAAAACCTATTTTTTCGTTTCTTGTCTCTGCTAATTCATCACTAGTCATAAAATCCGTTCTCTGTCCATCAATATAGACTTCCCCAGAGGTTGGCTTATCTAAAGTCCCCATTATGTTTAACATAGTACTTTTCCCACAACCAGATTCCCCAATAATAGAATTGAAGGATTTTTCTTTAAATGAAATATTAATATCAAATAAAACTTGGGTTTCCATAGCTTTTCCATAGCTTTTATTTATATTTTTCAATTCAATTATGTTTTTATTTTCTAATTTAATTATGCTTTTATCTTCTAATTCAATTATATTTTTATCCATTTTTTATCACCTCTATAGGATCTAATTTTGCAGATTTTTTTGCAGGTATTAAAGCTGCAATAGATGAAGACCCTATTGCTAGGATTGCAGATAAAATCAAAAATTTGTAGCTAAGATATAATTGTACTATTGGTGTTCCATCTGCATTTACCGCAAATTTAGTAAACATTACAGTAAGTCCAACACCAAAGCTTATCCCTAAAATTGCTCCAAATATTCCGAGTATAAAACCTTGAAATAAAAATATACGGCTAGCAGGCCCATTTTTGATTCCCATAGCTTTTAAAATTCCTATTTCCTTTGACTTTTGTATAACAGTAATTGCAAGTATAGATGAAATTGCAAGAACTACTGAAACAATGACAAAAAACTGAATCATATAACTGGATGTACTTTGTCCGCTTAAACCACTTAACAGTTGCTTATTTTGTTCCTTCCAATTATCTACCTTAACCTCATCACTACCTAAATTATACTGCACATTTTGGCTTACAGCATCCGCCTCAAATATATAATCTGCTTGTATTTGTGCTTCTATGGAAGTGATTTTTTGATCAAAACCAAATGTATTTTGTGCTGTATTTAAATCTGTAATGATCCATGATTTATTTATACTGCTTACTCCTAAATCATAAAATCCACTAATGGTAAATTCTTCAGTTTTTCCAGTTGGTGTGGTAATTTTAATCATTTCTCCAGGTTTCTTTTTTAATTCTTGATTTAATTCTCTTCCAATGAGAATTTTTTTTCTAGAGGATTCAATATCTCTTTGAAAAATCCAAGTTCCTTCATATATTCTATTCTTTATATTATATATTTTATCGCTATCTTCTAATTGAAATCCCCTCAAAAGTATAGGATAACTTTTACTTCCATCTTTTATAAAAGCAGAAGCATCTAGAGCTATTGAAACATTTTTAAGTCTCTTATCACTTTCTTTAACTTGAAGTACTTTTTTCTCCCAATTTTCTATAGTTTTATCATCTTTAGTAGATGAAACTGTAATTTGCGGTGAATTGTTTATAGTCTTATCAATCAAGCCCTTTTGCAGCCCATCAATTAAGGTACCTATAAAAACTTGAACAGATACTCCAATTGCAATTCCCAAAATAATAAAAAATGTCTGTGCTTTGTTGCTTATTAAAAATCTAACCGCCACTTTCAATGGGAACCTCATACATGCTTCCCCCTTTCCTTGCATTATAATATTTTATTAGTTATGCAATTCATTAATATGCATATTTATTATTGCTTAGCAGAAGTTTTACCTGAAGAACCTTTTGAAACTAAATCTCCTTCTAATAGAGATTCTGGTGGATTTAATACATATCTTTCTTCTTGTTCTAATCCTTCAATAATTTCCACATAGTATTCACTTTCTATTCCTATAGTGATATATCTTTTTGAAACTTTATTATTAGAATCCACAACATATACATATTTTTGTTTTGTTGCCTTATCTTCTTTTATCCCATCAAATCCAATGGCTATGCAGTCTTCCTTTTCTTTAAATGTAAATTGAACATCTGCTTCATATCCACCCTTAACTTCTTCCTTTGGATTGTCTATTACCACAGAAACTTTCACTTTATATTCTTGATCGCTACCACCAGAAGTTGTTTTTGCCTCTGCAAATTCTCCTATCTCTGTAACTATTCCACTATATGAATTTGTAGAACCTTTTATTTTTATATTTGCTTTTTGTCCTTTAGCTACTTTTAATGCATCATATTGCTTTAGGTCCACTACTACCTTATATTGTGATACATCATCTATAATAATTTTATCGCCATCAAGCGGAAATTGATTTTCTTTTGCATCTATTTTTATAACTTTACCATCTATATTTGCAATAATCTTGCTATCATCTATTTTTTTTTGGCAATTTTCTATATCCTTTTCAATTAAATCAATTTGATTTTTTTGATTTGCAATTTTACCTTCACTACTATTGTTGGTATCATTTAATGTATTTTGAGCATTTTTTAGAGAATCATCTGCACTCTTAAAGTTAGTAGCCGCATCTTCTACATTCTTCTTTGCTTCCTCAAATTCATTTTTAGCTATGGCTTCGCTAGTAAATAAGGCTTCGCTTTGCTCATACTTTTTCTTATAATCATCATATTTTCTTTGTGCATTTTCTAAGGTGTATTTTGCTTGAGAAAGAGAATTTTCCGAAGCACTTTTCTCTTTAGCAATTCCTGTCTGAACCATTTGATTTAAAGTTAAATTTGCATTTTCTAGATTAATTTGTAGCTTTTCTAGCTGATTTTGATAATCCGAACTATCTAATACCAATAATACATCACCTTTTTTAACAAGTTGTCCTTCTTTTATTGCTATTTGTAATACTTTTTGTGAAGAATTGAGCACAATATTATTCCTATACTTTGCTTCTATGTTTCCTGTTGCTGTTGTAGTTTCTGTAAGTGTCGTCTTTGTTGCTTTTTCTATAGTTACTTCTTTTGGTTTTACACTATTATTTTTTATTGTATACGTTATACCTATTGCAAGAAAAAATACTATTAAAAGTCCAATTGTTACTGTTTTTTTGTTCCATGTTATTTTTTTATACCAAGTCATTCATTCACCTTCTTTATTTTAAAATATGTAATCATTATATAATCATTCTTATTTAATTGATAATTATTATCATATAATAATTATATACTTTTTTCAATAAAGACACAATAAAATCTTTCTCCTAGATTTTGATTTTAACTATTGACTTAGAGTTACCTCTAAGGTTTATACTTAAAATATACTTTATTACAAGGTTTACATAAATATATTATCATAAATATAAAAGGAGTGTAGTGAATATGAAAAAAGTAGTAATAACAGGCGTAAGTGGGTTGCTAGGACCTTATGTAGTAGATCATTTTATTGAGAAAGGTTATGATGTTCTAAGTGTAGATATAACCAAGCCCAAAAAAAGTACAGCAAGATTTATGACTGCTAACCTTGCGAATCTTGGGGAATGTTATGGTATACTTCAAGGAGCAGATGCTGTTATTCATCTTGCGGCTATTCCAGTAGCTTACAGTCATCCTAACGAGGTGACATTTCAAAACAATGTCATGTCAACTTACAATATTCTGGAAGCTGCAGCTGGACTTGGCATCAAAAAAGCAGTTATTGCATCAAGTGAATCCTCATATGGAGTAGTATTTTCAAAGCAAAATCTTGCACCTCAGTATGTTCCCATTGATGAATATCATCCTCAACTTCCAGAAGATTGCTATGGATTGTCCAAAATTGTTGCAGAGGAAACAGCAAATATGATAAATCGTCGTTGTGGCATGCAAGTTGTCTCTTTCCGTATTGGAAATGTCATTACCCCTGAAATGTATGCTAATTTTCATAATTTTATTCACGACTCTAACCCTCGTAGAACGATTTTATGGAGTTACATTGATGCACGTGATATCGCTGAGGCTTGTAGATTGGCAATAGAAACAGACGGTTTAGGATCTGTGACACTCAATCTTGCAGCAGATGATACCAGTATGGATATTAAAAGCAACGAGCTTATGAAAGCTGAGTTCCCAGAAGTAAAAGATATTCGTGTTCCAATTGATAATTATCATACATTACTAAGTAACGAAAAAGCCAAGAAGCTGCTGAATTGGCAACCAGTTCATTGTTGGCGTGACAATATACCAAATATTTAATATTGGTGGTTTCAAGAAACTCCTAAAGCAATATACTCGCAGAGATAGTAATAATATTTCTATGAAAATTGAATATCAATTATATACCTGTGAGAGAAGATTTTTTTGACTACATTATTTCATGAATTCCTATAATAAAAGTGATATTTAATCTTTGTACATATTCTCTGAATACTGTACACTTAGAAAAAATATCACTTTTACTTTTTATAGTTCTTTAGGCACATAAAAATAAATAACAAGTCCAAAACTGCCATGAATATTTTTCATCAGGCAAGGAAGTAAAATGCCATCATAGTGGCCCTATTATGGTATTTTACTGACGCAGGATGATAGCAACTAGGCTGGCAGATGGACTTGTTATTTATTTGATTGTGCCTTAAGTTTTTCAATTACTGATATATCCGCTGGTACCCAATTAAGTTTATCTAGCTCTTCTAAAGTTGTCCATTTAACTTCATTATGAGCATTCAGATGCAATTCACCACCAGATATGGTGCATATAAAACAGTGCATTTTTAGATGAAAATTAGGATAATCATACTCAACGGTTGTTAAGTATTTAGAGATTTCAATTTCTAACTCTAACTCTTCTTTGATTTCACGTCTAAGGGCTTCTCCTCGAGTTTCCCCCATTTGCATTTTTCCACCAGGAAATTCCCACATATTTTCAAACTCACCATAGCCACGACGAGTAATAAATATTTCATTATTATTTTGTATAATTCCTGCAACTACTTCTATTGTTTTCATATGTATCCCCCTAAAAAGTAATCTTTATTGCATCTACTTTGTTCTTTAATAGCTTTTACTATATAATTTGTATAAGCTAATCTAGCAATTTTCAATATTATAATAGATATCCATATGTCTTATAGTACATCTGAAGTCTCTTTGCGTCAATAACTTGTGCTATCCCACTTTCTTATATGTGAAAAGTTCTTAGTTATGCTTAATAAGTTCCTTATTGTGCTTCGCACTCTTTTCATAGGTGCATATTCTGAAGCATATGTATGTATGGTAATATTCTTTAGAATATATATTCTAATATTCTTCACAATATTTATGGTTTAGAATATTACCATAAAAGAATATGGATCTTATCAAGCTTTATCTATTAAATATAAAGAGATTTAGGATACCCCTCCCTATACTTCCCTCTAGTCTGTAGTCCTCCAACTCCTTTTATTCCTGTTATTGTATTTTCAATTACATCAGTTATTGAGACAACATTATCTATTCTAGTATAAGCAATCTTTTCGCATACAAAAACTGGATCTAAACAATGAATTAAAACTCGATTTGGGCTCGACGCAAAGTTGGCACCAACATCTAGTATTCTTTCATAACAACTTTGACATGCACCTGCGAATATAACTAATTCATCATAACTTGAATTATAATTTCTTAAATTCTTAACTGATTCTAAATAATATTTTGAATTCCTATAATTATCTAAATTCAAATAGTCCTTTGGGTCTTTAATCACACTATCATGTCCTGTTAAAACTACTATGTCTGGTTTTATTTCTTTTACTAGATCTACTATTACATCTGGTTGATCTTTTTCCGGTATTGCGCGTCCTACTGCATCTAATGATAATTGCTTATATACTTTTAAACACGTTTCCATGTATTCACTATCTCCATCTACATGAAGTATTTTTCCTGGTCTACCAAATACCAATTCATTTTTTGCTTTGATCTTTGGCGCCTTTTCAACTTTATCTCTAACCGCACCTCTGAGTATCATAACCTTTTTTATAGCTTCATTAACTCTTGTATTTAAAATTTTATCTTGAGAACCACTATTTTCTTCAGCCATATCAAGATCGTCTACCTCTGCATCTGCTATTATCCTTATATTAATTCCTTTTAAAATAATATTTTCTTTTCCGTCCTTTTCTTTAATATCAATTATTTTAAAAGTAACATCTTTCTTATAAGATTTTCTTACAACTATATCTCCAATTCTCATTACTTTCTCCTACCACATATTATTCTACAGTTTATAATATGGTAATGATTATCAAAGGTTTCTTCTATTTTTAATTCACAGTGTACAATGTTTTCCTCTACATCAAGAAAGAGCAACAAAAAAATAATCTTTTAATTATTTTAAGGCTACTCTTTCTTTTAAGTTATACTTATTAAATATTAAATTCATCCAACTCTTCTTTGTAAATTACAATTGTTAAACCTTATATTCATTCTTAAATTTGTTTAGAAAATCTAAATACTTATCTTGTTCATTTATTATAGAGTCTAATTTAGTTGCGAATGTATTTTGTGCCCAATTTACTTCATTATAATAATATCTATTAGCTAGTCTCCAATATCTTTGTGGAAATTGAAGATATGCATACAGTACTTTATATTCCTCCGGTTTTAATGTCGAAACTGAATTATAGGATTCTATAATAGCAGTAGCAAATTCTAAATTCCAATCAACCCTTTTTAAAACTTTTATCATAAAGTTACTTATATCAAAAGTTCTAACTTCTCTTTTACAATAATCAAAATCAATAACATGTATGTCCTCATTATCCCCTAAAATTATATTATGATAAGTAAAATCATGATGGCAAAAGCTTTTTTCATTTTCTGCAAACATGCATAACTCATAATAATCTGATTCTTTTAAAGTTGATAAAGCCTCATTTCCAATTTCCTTATAAAATTCCATGGATTTTAAATACAATAGATCAAAATCACTTTTTATATTCTTTTTCCTTACCATATCTCTCATTTTGTCTAATGATTTAATTCTCTTTTCTATTAAATGAGGCCATCTGCCAAGATCACTTTTAAGTTTTGAATTTTCTGGCGGATCATATCCTTTAGATGCTTCATGAAGATTAGCTAAAGTCTTGGCTGCTATCTTTACTTCATCTATATTATGAAAGTCACATTCCCGCCCTTCTAACCATTCTGATACAGTGTATAAATCTTCATTAACTAATGCATAAGGTTCTCCATTTATGTTTAAATAATATTTATCTAAATTATTAAAACCATTTTTTCTTAAGTGCTCTTTAGCACCATACACAAACAATAATTTTTGAGGCCCATAATTTATTTTCTTTAAACACCTTTCGCCCTTATCTGTTTTAAGATAGTAAACACCCTTATTGGCTTTAATTTTTTCTATCTTAAGGTTAAATTGTCTTTCAATTTCAAATTCCCTCATCATAGTTCTCACCTCCTTATATATTTATATGAGGATATTACTTCTTTTATTAACATTTTTTATATTCTTTTAATATAATACATTAATATAACTACTATGAAAGGGTTTAATAATGAAAATAGGAATAGATGGTAGGGCTGCAAAGTGGTATCAAGGTACTGGAATAGGCACATATACCAATCAACTAATACTGAGTCTTAATAATACCGATTTTAATAATGACTATTTAATTTTCATGCCACAATGCAACTCTATAAATAATTTAAAAAGTAATTTTAAAACCGAACTTGTTGAATCAACATCTTCTAATAGTTTTTGGGACGATGTAAATGTTCCTAATATATTAAACAATACTGATATAGAGCTTTACCATGTACCTCAAAATGGAGTTGGATTATCAGAAAATATTAAATGTAAAAAAGTTATTACACTTCATGATATAATTCCTTTAAAAATGCCTGAAACCGTTAGCGATAGATACCTTAAAATATTTAATGATGAATTGCCAAAAATCTTAGAAAATTGTGATGGAATAATTACGGTCTCTAACTTTTCTAAAAATGACATTGCTAAAGAATTTAACTTTCCTTCTGAAAACATTTATGTAACTCCACTTGCTGCTGAAGATATTTATAAGCCCATGAGTAAATGTCACTGCAAAGATTTGATTACAAAAAAATATGGAATACAAGAAGATTTTATACTTTATGTTGGTGGCTTTAGTCCAAGAAAAAATATTTTAGGCTTAATTGACGCATATTCAACTCTTCCAAGTAAATTGAAAGAGACCTACAAATTAGTTATAACAGGAAAAAAAGGCCCTTCTTATTATAAATATAAAAGTAGAGCTGAAGAACTCCTAGTTTCTAACAATGTGATTTTTACAGATTTTGTTCCTATTGAAGATATGCCGTTATTTTACAATGCTACAGAAGTTTTAGTCTATCCTTCTTTTTATGAAGGCTTTGGCTTACCTCCTATAGAGGCTATGGCTTGTGGAACTCCTGTAATAGCTTCTAATGTTACGTCGTTGCCTGAAGTATGTTATGAATCTGCACTTTTTATAGACCCTAATGATATAGATTCATTATCTTATGACATAGAAAGAGTATTAAGTAACAGCCTCCTCCGGCTAACAATGGTGAAAAAAAGCTTAACTCGTAATAAACATTTTTCTTGGAATAAAACAGCCCTTGAAACTATATCGGCTTATGAATCTATTCTAAAATCTTAAGGCATATGAGATGGTTAAATGAACACCTAAAAATAGGTAGTCCAAATGGGCTACCTGTTAAATTCATAATTTACCAAAAGAAAGATGCAATAACACTAATACAACCATATACCCAAAAAATAAGTTCTAGTATATTATAGTATCGTGACTTATCATTTCTTAAATATTTTATTCTATAGACAGAATCAATCCCCAGCTTACTTAATAACCAAAGTGACATATACTCAGTATGTCGTATATGCATAGATATTAGCATAGTAACAATAAATAAGACTAGCATTATATGCTTAAAATATTTTGGTTGTAACGCATTAACATCAATATACTGTGATTTTGGTATTTTAAATTTATATCTAAGTATCAATCTAAATATTATACACATAATTCCAATTATAATTAGTAAAATAAACATAAGCATTTGCATAATGTTATCTCCTTTAAAAATTTACTTTATCACTTAAATAAATAACTTATCAAATCAAAGAAGTAATAACAAGAATACCGAAATATCCCCAAAAAATAAATTCTATTATAAAATAATATTTAGACTTTTTGTCTTTTAAATGTTTTATCTTGTAAACAGAATTAATAATGTTATAAATTATCATCCAAAGTAATAGATATTTAGCATTTTTTATAATCATAGTGATTATCAACACAATCAAACCTAAAATAGCTAATATATAAATTAAATACTTGGGCTGTAAAACTCTAACGTTAATATTCATGGGTCTTCTTATTTTAAATTTATATCTAATCATTAAACTAGATATTATACAAAATCCAATTATAATTAATGAAATATATATTCGCATAATATTACTCCTTTTTAACCAACCTTGACTGTTCTCAATCTATTTACATAAATTTCTTATTACAGTATATCATAATTTTACTTATTTTTACATTATAGCATTTTTAAAACTACTAGCGAATTTATAAAAAAAAGAGATAGCTTAAAACTTAACGTCTAACCTATCTCTTAAAAATAATTACTGAGCTTGCAAGAATTTTTCATAGTTCTCTATCATATCCTCTCTATCTGTCATCTTTAACCATTTGTTATATTTCTGAATATTTTGTTCTAGAGTTTCTAACTTTATCTTGCTATTTTTTTCTTTTTTCATTTCTACATACATATTTATCTTAATTATATTTCCCATTTGTTTCACCGCCTTTATTATTATACATAATAATACAATTTAATTTCCCATTTTTGGTACTAAAATCTTAGGAAAAGGAATAAAAATAAAGGTTATACTTTATTGGGTGTTTTTCATAAACCGTATAACCTTTATTTTTACTTGAACATATTTTGATAATATAATAATAATTTTAATTTCTAGTATTTATAACAAACGTATTTTTATAAGCTTCTAAAAATTCGTATCTAAATTCTTCATTATTCAATTTTGTCTTAAATCTATTTAAATAAACTTCATATTCCCACCTTTTTCTTTTATAGTAGTAATCCCTAGAAATAGTATAAAAATCTCTTGGAAATTTTATAAGTATATATAATAGTTCTTTTTCTTCTTTCTTTAAAAGCGAAATATTCTCATACCCATTTATGCACATTAGCATTTTATCTATATCAAAAGCTACATTTTTTATAGCTTTTAAAGTAAAGTCAGAAAGATCCATTATTCTTAAATCTAAAGTCATAAAGTCAAAATCTATTATGCTTATTTCATTATTTTTAGTTAAAAAATTATGGTAAGCTAAATCGTTATGACAAAGACAAATTGTATCTGCCGATTGTCTCAAATCATCATACTTACTTTTTTCAAGTTCCTCTTGTACCTCTTTAATCTCCAATAAATGCTTGTCTACATTTTCAGTGAATAATTCATCAAACTCATTTTTATATTTATAACTCTTTACTAAACTTTTCATCCATATTAATTCATCATATGCTTTTTGAAACTTATCCTTTAAGGATATGTCTAAAAAATCCTTATTGTATTTATCTTTTAAATATTGTCTTAATCCATTGGATGAGTTATGCATTAAAGCTATATTTTCTGCACAAAGATTAATTTCCACTGGATTTGAAAATGATGCTTCTCTTCCATCTAAAATATCCATAACAATATAAATATCATCTTTCCACTTCTTATAACTCAAACCATCCTTAAATTTATTATATGTTATTACATTATTGTAACTCTTTTTAACATAATCTAAAGAATCACTTATTAAATTTATTCTATCAACACCATAGTTTACTCTTTTTAAAACTTTATTTCCTTCATCTGTAGATATTACAAATACTTTTCTAAGAGGAACAACATCATTCACTTTTATCCCAAGCTCATTAAAAAACTTCAAACTCAAATCATAATCACATAAATAATTTTTTTCTGAATACTTAGTTTTATTCATACTTTTCCTCCTAACAACTAACTAAATTTTAGATTCTCAAAAAACTATTTGTTCAAATATATCTATAGAATAAAACTCTTGCTTTCATATTTCAAACTTTTCTTTAATCCTAATAATATTTCCTCATTGGTTTTTTCTTTTTTGCTATCTTTATACGTCTCCCATGTTTTAAAAAAATCCTTTGGATAACTACATAAGCCTCTCAAGTAATCAAAACTATTAAATGATAAATGAGATCCATGTACAAATAATTTTATTAGCTCTTCTTCATCTATATCAAATTGTTTTCTCTGCAATTTCTTAATATAATTATATAAGTCTTCTTCAACTAAATTGTATGTCAGGTCTTTAATTATACCTATTTCAATCTTTCCTTCATTTTTTCTTAAGTTATTTCTATCAATTTTACCAATGCAAATTTCTTCTCTGTTCATACTACGCCTTATTATACCAAGATAATCATGTACATAAATATGATTTAGTGCTTCTTTAGCTTGCTTTAGCATCGTCTTACCATCTGATAATATTAACTTTTCAACCTCATTTGTATAATGTTTACTAACTATATAATCATAGTGTCTTTGCAGTTTCTTTATTTGAACTTTATAATCTTCAACTTCCTTACCTATGGTACTTCTAATTCTGCTCATTCCATTAAAATTACAACCAATTAAAGTTTTATGAAGCTCTACAATTAAACTAATTTGAGAAGCAATGTCTTTCTTGTGAATATTTTTATCATAATTAAAATACTTCCCAACGATAGTTATTCCCTTTATATTTAAATACTCATTAATACATAATTCATCCATATTAATTTCCTCCACTAAAATAACTATTAATAAACGCTTCTCTCTCAGTACAATCATCTAAATATTTTTCTAACTTACTTAGAAAAAAATCTTCTCCCCAAGGTTGTTGCTCCCAATATACTTGCAATCCTATTTGCCAAAAAGTTTGAGGAAATCTTATAAATTCTCTTATTATAGGAATTTCATCTTGCTTAACTTCAATATTGCCACTATATGCATCCAAGATTAAATTACATTTTTCTTTTTCCCATTTTCCATCTTTCATATTTCTTATTAATAATGAACAGAGATCATGAAGATGAGAATCTAATATGCAATAGTCAAAGTCTATAATATTAATATTTTTATTATCATCTATTAAAATATTATGGTGGGCATAATCATGATGACAAAAACTTCTTTTAAAAACTTCTCTCTCCATAATCTTTACATAATTATTTCTTTGCAAACCTAGTATGCTTTTTTCAGCTCTTTTTGTTTCTCTTTCAATGTTTTCTAAATATAGTAAGTCAAAATCAGACTTATGTGCTTTTTGATCTATTCTATTTTTAAAATCAATCATTTCATTTTTTCTTGTTTCAAATACGCGAGTCCAAGAAAACCAACCAATCCTTGGCTTCATGTTTTTTTCTAAAGTAAAACCTTTACTACACTCATGCAACTTTGCAAGTTCACTTGATATCATAGCTAATTCTATAGGATTATCGTAATTACTTACCCTCGATGGAATCCATTTAGTTAAATAAACATATTTTCCATCTATGCATCCATATTCTTTTCCATATTTATTCACAATAAATTTAGGAATATTAGTGAATCCATTTTCTTGTAGATGTTTCATTGCACACAAAATAAAATAAAAATGAGAGAATTGATATTTAATTACTTTTAAACAATATCCCTCATCCTTAGCAATAATTTTATAACTGTTTTTAACCTTTTCTATATTATCTACATTTAAACTATAGTTCTCTTCAACATAGGTTTTAATTTTAAGTATCTCTTTATTATTCTCCATAAAACTTTCCTACTACCCATTATTTCTTTTTATTATATGTTCTTAAATAATTTATTGTGATTTAGATTCACAAAAATTAAAATCATTTAATACTTTATACTAAAGACATATGTAAAAATTTCACCTGAGACTGTTAATTGTTAACTCATAACTGAAAAGAAGGGGTGTTCATATGAAAATTGCCATTGATGCTCGTAGTGCTACTTTACATCAAGGAACTGGCATTGGTACTTATACTAATAATCTTATATCTGAGATTCTTTCTATAACTTCAAAAGATGAATTTACTTTATTTTGTTCTGGAAAATTTAATAAGGAATTTAATAAAAAAAATACTAATATAGTATTTTCTTCTGGTAGGCATGGTGGTTTTTATGAAAATTATTATATTCCAAGTATCTTAAATGAATTGCATGCTGATTTATATCATATTCCTCAAAATGGAATAGGCTTTGATTTTGATACAGAAATACCAACTATAGTTACAATACATGACTTAATTCCATATACGATGCCTGAAACTGTAGGACGCAGTTACTTAGAAAGATTTTTACGTGATATGCCAAATATAATTTCTAATTCTTCTGGTATTTTGACAGTTTCTGAATACTCAAAAAAGGATATTCTAAAATTTTTCAGTTCTTATCCTAAAGATAAAATATTTGTAACCCCCCTTGCTGCAAATAGCAACTTTAAACCAATAGACAAAAATAATTGCAAATTGTATGTAGAAAATACCTTTGGTGTAAAAGATCCATATATATTATATATAGGCGGATTTAGTTCAAGAAAAAATGTTTTAGGTTTGGTTAAAGCCTTTAGTAATGTTTATAAAGACTTTAACAAACCATATAAATTGCTACTTGGAGGTTCATTAAGAGATGAAGGTGAAAAATTATTTAACTTTGTGAAAGAAAATAATATGCAAGATAAAATAATTTTTTGTGGATATGTAAAAGATGAATTTTTACCTGTCCTTTATAGTGGTTGTGATGCTTTTGTTTATCCTTCCCTTTACGAAGGCTTTGGATTACCGCCACTGGAAGCCATGAGCTGCAAAGCACCAGTAATTACTTCTAACTTAACATCAATTCCAGAAGTAACCGGGAATAATGCAATTTTAATAAATCCATATAATATCAATGAATTAGAAAATGCTTTAGTCGCTCTTCTAAATGATGAAACTTTAAAGAAAAACCTTAGTGAAAAAGGCTACTTAAGAAGCCTTGAATTCACATGGGCAAAAACTGCTCAAAATACATTAGATGCCTACAGGAAACTATCTTCACAATACTTAGTATAAATACTCACTGTGGAAACTTGGCTTATGCGTAAATACGTCGAAATAAAGTTGTACTCATACTTAGTATTATATTTAAAATCTATTATACTTAGGCATATATCTAAACAGAGAAATTGGATATATGTTTGTGCAGTTGGCATTAGAAAATAAGCTGTTGAAACTTCTTAATGGCAGGTTGTTCCATTTTTGCTTGTCCTGAGCTTGCCTCAGGAGCAAGCAGAAATGGGTGCAACCTGCCATTTAGAAGTTTCCAGGGAAATTTTCTTAGTCCAACGGAATAAACATGTATCCAATTTCGGCGAATCATATGCCTAACTTCGGGTATCTACTGTACTCTAAGTTCTTGCTTTATCTTTATATATTTATCATAGTCATTAATCCCCGGAGTTTTTTCTTCTATATTACTTAATACTACAAGTGGACTTTTCCCAACGAAATTTTTTACATTTTCTTCAATTTCTTTGCTACTATAGGTATATAAATAACTTGAAAAGAATTTTCCTTGCTTCACATACTTAACAGTTTCCTTGTTATTAGTTATTACATAAGTTATAAATTTTTCAATTAGTTTTTCATTATCGGTATTTTGGTTTAATACTAATAAATTATCTCCTTCTGATGCAAAAAACTTATTTGCTCCTGGTTTAATACTTGGTACATTCCCTGTGCTCCATTCGCAAATTTCTTCTAATACCATTATTTCTTTCATAGCATTAACTGAAGATATCCTTGCTAAAAATTTTCCTCCGTCTTGTAAATTTAGAATATTATTGTCCTTTAAATTTTTAATCATAGCTTGAACTTCTAATTTTATCTGATCTATACTTTTATCATTACTAAAGCTCTCCATAGTTAGTAAGTCTAATAAGTCTTCATAATCTTGTCCTGTTGCATTTATTATACTTACTTTTCCATTGCTTTTTGTATATATGTCTTTACCAATCCTCACAATATCTTCCCAAGTATTCATGCTCTCTCTTTTATATCCATATTCTCTTAGCATATCTTCTCTTACATAAAAAGCTAGAGGTCTAGAATTCAGTGGTATTCCTATTGAGTTATCACCATACTTAACTTGATTTACCCTATATTCAGAAAAGTTCTTAGCATAATTGTTTAAAAGTTTGTTGTCCTTATTATAATATTCATAATTATTTAATTTTAATTTTTCGAAATTAAACCTATCTATTTGTGCAATATTCGGAGTTTTTATTTTAGTATTTACTTGTACCTTATCAGTAATTTGATTATAACTCTCTAATTTTTTTATACTAATTAAAGTTTTATCATTTAGTTTCATAAAATTATTTGCGCACTCAACTAAATACTCATAAGAATTTTCGTTTACTAAAAGTTCTATGCTACCTTTAACTTGCTGCTCTTTATTGGGTTGATATAAATTAATACTTATTATTCCTATTACAAAAAAAACAGCAAATATAACAGCATATCTAATTTTATTTTTCATATATTATACCTCTATTGAATAGAACTTATTTTTTCATGTACTTCTATTAATTCCACCGCTAAATCTTTAAACGTCATTGTTGTCATTAAATGATCTTGAGCATGTACCAAAAGCAATGAAAATTCTATTTTATCATTCGCAGCTTCACCTTGAATTAAACTTGTTTGAGAACTATGTGCATATCCTAATTCCTCATCAGACTTTATTATTAATTCTTTTGCTTTCTCGAAATTTCCTGTTTTAGCTATAGCAATTGCTTCCATTGAGCAGCTTCTTGCTTCTCCACTATGCATTATTATATTTAATATTATTTCTTCCATAACTTTCTCCTTCTTCTCTTTAATCATCTAAAAATTAAAATGCCTTACACTTATTCATTATTATATATTACTACTTTTCTTCAAATTTTTAAAGGATGATTAATAGAAAAAATTTAGGATTGATAATTGTATAGTATCATACATTTACCAATCCTCTCTATATCTTTAGGTATATTTAAATATTATTTTAGATACCTTAATTTGTTTTTTCTTCTAATACAACCGATACACTAACATTTTTGTTATTTCTTACTACTTCTACATTCATAGTATCACCAGCTTTTTTGCCTTCTTTTATAGCCTTAAGTTCTTCAAGAGTCTTAGCTGACTTTCCATCAGTTTTAACAATTATATCTCCCATCTTAAGTCCAGCCTTTTCTGCTGGTGAGAATTCATCAACTGCTATTATATATATTCCCTCTGCTAAATTATTTTTCTTAGCCATAGTACTATCAATTACCCTTATTTGAATTCCTAAATTTAAAATAGGTTTTGATAGAGCATCTATTTTATTTTTTACTTCATTTATCGGAATTGCAAAACCTATACCTTCAATAGTAGTTTCTCCTAATACTTGAGTTCCTAACTTCATAGAATTTATTCCTATAACTTGCCCTTTAGCATTAACTAATGGACCTCCACTATTCCCTGGATTAATAGCTGCATCTGTTTGAATTAAATTAACATTTGCTCCATTTTGCCCTTCTATAGTTCTATTGCTACCACTTATAACTCCTTTTGTAAGTGTTTGAGCAAAGTTCTTTGAAAGAGGTGTTCCAATTGCTATAACTTCTGCACCTGGATAAACTTCGTCAGAATCTCCAAGTTCTGCAATTGCTGGGACTTTAGTTCCTTCTTTTAGCTTAAGCATTGCAATATCTTTTTCTGAATCGTAGTTAACTACAGTTGCACTAACTTCAGTTTTATCACTTAAAGTAACTGTAATTTCCTTAGCAGTTGAAATTACATGATAATTAGTTAATATATATCCTTCTTCATTTATAATAAATCCTGAGCCCATTCCCTCTACTTCTCCAGATGAAAATCCGTTCGTTTCTGTGCCTTTAGTAGAAACAATAACAACTGCTGGTGCTACCTTATTAAATGCATCTGCTGCTGACATTGCATCAGATGTACTTGCTGTAAATGATTGTGGAATGGTACTTACTATTGGTTTTGTATTAACACTATTATTAGATTTAATTAGTGAATAAGTAATCCCACTTCCAAATACTCCACCTATAATTGTAATAAGTAACATTCCTGCAATCTTACCTAATAAACGTATGCCTCTTCCTTTTTTATTTTCTCCATTATTATTATTTTGAAAACAATTTTCCCAAGCAACTTGAGTTCCTTGATCTGCTGGCATTGATTCTACATCAATAAATTTTCCATTATTCTCATTATTATTCATATATTTGTCCTCCTTTTATATCAATTATTAATTTATTTATACTCAGCAATTAAGTCATATATTTTTTATTTTTTAATATATACAAGTTATTTATACTTACATCTACTAGAACTAAATCTATAATGTAAGTATAAAGCTATTGTGTGTCAAACAAATGACAACAATATGTAGTTAATCATACTTTTTTATGACTTTTTAGCTGTTTTTTTTGCATCCTTTAGAACGCTATTTACTCCATTAACAATTGTATTTGAATCTAATAATGAAAATGGTGAACCCTCTATTTCTTCTTTATATACTGTTGTAACTGCTACATTCCCTATTTTTTTTATAGGGTCTTCTTCATTATCAGTTATTAAATATAATGGTTTATTAGATAATAAGCCATCTATTTGACTATTGGATACACCTTTATATAAATTTCCCAATTCATTTGAAACAGCTTCCTTATATTTCTTATTGTTTTTAAAACTATTAAATTCAGCTAATTCACTTTCCGTTAAATGCTCTTTAAAAATATTATTTTCCATAGTTAATCCCATCTTACTCAATAATGATGTTAAGCTAAAATTAGTACCTATTTTTTCGAATTCACTTCTATAATATTCAGATTTAATACTTTCCTTGAATTCATTAGTTTTAATTTCTTCTTCTGATATAGGATTAACTAACACAACTCCCGCAACTGAATCTGGATATAAGCTAACAAAGTTAGTCGTAACTAAGCTACCATATTCTTCTCCAACTAAAATATATGGTTCTGGTGCTCCAGCTTTTTTAAGCAGAGCTTTCAAATCTTTTGCTTGCTCTTCTGGTGTTCTAGTTTCTCCACCATCATTAAACCCATACCCTCTTCTATTATATGTAAATGTTGATATCTTTGTCTGTTCTAATTCTCTGCAAACCGTATCCCACTCATAAATATTTGTTCCAGTTGCCCCATCAAGCACTACAGTGTAATCTCCACTTTTCTTGAACTTATATTCCATCTTATTTCCATCTATTCTAATATACTTAAATCTTGATTTTAGTCTTTCATTATCAAAAACATTAGTTATCATTTGTATTGCAAATCCAAAAATCAGTAGTCCTACAATGAAAATAATACACTTTTTTAAAACTCTTCTCTTACTAACTTTATCTTTATCAACCTTGTGTATCCCATTAGAGTGTGATAATAACTTCATATTAGAATCTACGCCTCCCCTAATTTCAAATTAGGCTTTGCATTTATATCCAAATCAGATATTATCCTTTCTTGATAATTAAAATAAGCTGCACTTCCTATCATTGCTGCATTATCAGTGCATAATATAGGCGATGGGAATAAAATTTCAATTCCCCTTTTTGCTCCCTCTTTTAAAAGAGTTTCTCTTAAACACGAATTAGATGCAACTCCACCTGCTACTGCAACCTTTTTAATTCCTCTTCTCTCGCAAGTTAAAAATAAGTTAGTTTTTAATGCATCAATAACTGCTTTCTGAAATGATGCTGCAATATCAGCTTTATTTATCTCTATATCTTTCATTTGCGCTTTATTCAAATAATTTAATACAGCAGATTTGACTCCACTAAATGAAAAATCTAAGGTATCCTCTTGAAATTTAGCTCTTGGAAAATCTATTGCATTTTCATTTCCTTCTTTAGCTAATTTATCAATTTTAGGACCACCTGGATATCCAAGTCCGAGTGCTCTTGCTACTTTATCATAAGCTTCTCCTACTGCATCATCCCTTGTTTGAGCAATAATTTCAAAGTCTCTATATCCTTTTACATGCACTATAAATGTATGACCACCAGAAACTACTAAGGATACAAATGGTGGCTTTAAATCTTTATGCTGTATAAAATTTGCACTAATATGTCCTTGTATATGATTAACTCCAATTAATGGTTTTTTCGAACCTAATGAAAGGCCCTTTGCATATTGAAGTCCAACTAAAAGTGCTCCAACAAGTCCTGGTCCATATGTAACACCTATTGCATCAATATCATCTAAAGAAACTTCCGCTTCGGAAAGTGCAGCTTTTACTACACTATCTACTACTTCAATATGCATTCTTGATGCAACCTCAGGTACTACACCACCAAATTTTTTATGGGTTTCTATTTGTGATGCAATTACATTTGATAAAACTTCTCTACCATCTACCACAACTGCAGCTGCAGTTTCATCACAACTGGATTCTATTGCTAAAATTATCTTTTTACTCATGCTTAATACCTCTTTTTATTTTAAGTTTAATCTATAACAAATCACATTTTAGATATATCTTTTCAAAATGTCTTATGTTACAGATAAATTCAAATATTGATTAATTACAATATTTTCTTCTACAAAATCTATTTTATCTTATAACGAAGATAAATTCCTCTATTCATTGCATTATTTAATATATTCTTAATATTTAATTATATATCTATTACTCTTAAAATGCATTATTTATATGTAATCACCTAAATATTATACTTTATGTATTCAATAATATGCATTATATCCTCTTAAAATTCGATAACTTATCATTCATTTACAGATAAATTTCTCTAAAAGTATTTTTATAAGGCACATGAAAATAAATAACAAATCCAAAGTTGCAATGAATATTTTTCATCAGGCAAGGAGACTAATTGCCATCATAGCATGTCTATCAGGTCAATTTGCCGACGTGAGCAGTGAACCAAAATCTATGATTTTGTGTGAATCGCTTACTCAAGAAGAGCGTAGCGAATCGAGCTTCATTTATGATTGAAAATAGGCTGGCAAATGGACTTGTTATTTTTTTAATTGTGACTAAATACTCTTTGATTATAAAGTGCATATACTGTATATTTGAAGTAATACTCAAATTATTAGGCATATGAAATAAAATAGACTAGAATAATGACTTGTTCTTTTTTCAATGTGCCTCACTTAAGGAGAATTTAAATGTCTAATTATGCTAAGGTAGTAATTAAGGGATCACCTATTACTAAATCAAATTTTAAATTACACAATATGAACGGACGTGCCATTTTACCAGATAGCTCTGGTAAATATCATGATAGATACGCATTATATGAACAAGAAATTGCACTAATTGCAAGAAGTCAAAATCCAGATATTATTTTTTCTGAAAGCTTAATCGCTTTATTAAAAGTTTATTATAAAAGTGAAAAACGTCATCCTGATACAATTAATATTACAAAAAGTATATTTGATGGTATTGAGAAAAGTGGACTTATAGTAAATGATGCTCAAATAACCAAAATTTTCACCGAAGAATATTACGATAAAGAAAATCCTAGATTTGAATTGGAACTTTTTTCTGAAAGTGAATATAATTTTAATTATACAGTCACAAAAAAAGCTATTCCCACACAGCCGAAATCATATTCCCCACAAAAAAAGACTTTATTGAATAATCTATCTACTAATCATTCTTTAGTTGATAACTTAAAAAATAAAATAAATGCTAAGCCCATTGATACGTGTTTAAGAGAAATTGATAAAGCTTCTAAATGTACTGTAAATAATAAAGCTAAACTGTGCAATATATGTAGCAAACTTATTATTTCAGATGATTATATAAAAGCTGATAGTGGAAAGACTCTCATATGTAAGAAATGTTTTAATAAATTATTTTAGACATATGAAATACAATGAAAGGATTTTATTATGAATAATAATTTTGATATTATTTTTTTGGGAGATAGTTTGACGTTTGGATATGGAGTACCTAAACAAAATTCTTGGGTATATAAACTAACACAAAAGCTTTCTTTTTCATCATTGAATAAAGCATGTAATGGAGATACGACCACGTCCATGCTTTCTCGCTATGATAATGATGTCTTAATTCATTATCCACATAAAATTTTCATAATGGGTGGTACTAATGACCTTCTTCTTGGAAGATCAGTTACTTCAATAATTGATAATTTAGAAATAATGATTAAAGATGGTATGAATATTAATTCAGAAATAATTATAGGAGTACCACCTGTAATTGTTGGACAAATGGCGAATAGACTCTTTTCACCTTCTCACCTATATTCTTACACTGAAAGTGAACTCTTAAAATTAAAATATGAACTTATTAAATTATGTAATAACTATAAAATACAATTTATTAATTTCTATGACTTAACCTTAGATAAAAATAATATTTACTTAGATGGAATTCATTTAACATCTTTAGGTCATGAACTTTTATACAAAGAAGCCCTCCACTATTTTTAAACCGTATAACAATTATTATGAAATTATTTCATAATAATTGTTATACGGTTGTGGTTAGAACTCTTTTCAGCGGTGTATATATTCAGCGGCTTTTGTCCCACATTCAATACCATCTGTTTCTTTCATATGTAGTGCTTTTTCACCATATATAATATTCCCACATGCAAAAAATCCCTCTACTGATGTTTCAAAATCTACTACTTCAGGACCTAATATTTCACTATTAATATTAATTCCCAAATTTTTAATAATAGAATTTTCAGGCACGAAACCAACTGATAATAATAAAGAATCACATTTCTTTTTTTCTATTACCTTACTATTCAGATTCATAATCTCAACTTTTTTAATTCTAGTTTCACCTTCAATTTCTATTACTCTAGAATTTTCAATTATAGGTATATCAAAACCATCAATAATATTATTTATCTCATCGTCATTCATTTCATTAAAGGTTTTTTCTATTACTACACCTTCTACATTTCCACCTTCTATTATTAATCTTCTAGCAACTATAAATCCCCATTTATCCTTAGCTATAATTATGGTTTTTCTTCCTGGCAAATATCCATCTAAATTTATTATTCTATGAGCTTCTCCAACTGTGAATATTCCTGTAAGTCCATTTGTTGGAATAACAATATTACCTAAATATTGTTCTTTTGCACCCATAGCAAATATTATTGCACAAGATGTCACATCCTTAACACCTTCTTTAGAATTTACATAGGTAACTACCTTTCCTCTAGTAACATCCAATACAGTTGTATTTAGAATAATTTCTATAGATAACTTCTCCAATTCTCTTTCTATAAAATCAATATATTCTGGTCCTGTTACTTCGTGCCCAAAAAACTTTTCTCCAAATCCATTATGAATGCATTGATTAATTATTCCTCCAACATTAGGTTCCCTTTCAATAATAAGTATTTTTTTTATCCCTGCCTTTACAGCACCCATTGCTGCCGTCATTCCAGATATTCCAGCTCCAATGATAATTAAATCATACCTTTGCATTTTACGCCCCTCCCTAATCAACACATTTAAATTATATTGTATTAATATTATAATTTTACTAACTTTTCAGATTTTTTCATAGTAATAACCATATCATACATATTTGATATTTCTCCAAAAGTAATATTTTCTCTTAAATTATAGTAATCTAAAGATGTGTCATTTATTAAAATTGCTACACCTTTTTGATATAGCATCCTTATATGTTCTAAACAATTAGAATCTTTATGTAATAATTTAACCCCTGAACTTATAAATAAAATCTCTTTAGGAAGCTTTTCGCATTCATTCAATGCTTCAAAATATTCACTAATTAAAATTTCTCCAAGAGTCTCATCTCCGCCTCCAATTTTGTCACATGCTACTAAAATTGAAAATATGTATTCCTCTTCTATAACTTCTAAACATCCTCTTTTTTCTACTTTTATGCTAAAACTGTTTTCTTCCTCATCTTGATCTAATCGGTACCCCTTGTGAGTTGCATATCTTATAACATTAGATCGTCCAAGTTCACTACTTACTATTATAATCGCTTCACCTTCACCAATTGAATTAAAATATTTTTTTATTTCTCTTATAATTCTTAAATAAGAGAATCCTCTACAATCTATTTCTTTCATGTTTACAGCCCCTTTTCAATGTTTCAATCAATTATTAGTTTAATAGGATTTTTATAATTAACTTTCTAAAATTATAATAATTTGATTTGTGCAAATAAAATGCTTTTATTTACTATATCTTTATTATACAATTTCCTTGCATTAATAGTATACCATCTTAAATTATATATTATTTTATATGCGAAAATATTTATTCACTTTTTTTACCAATATTGAAATTAATTTTTATTTGTTTAATTTATAAATTTATGTATACTATAATGTAGTGATTATATTAAATTGAGGTGACTAAATGAGTTCTTTTAACTATAAACTTAATGAATTTTTTAAAAATAATTTAACAAAAGACACACTAATAAGAATAATTTTCTTCCTAATCCCTTTAGTATCTATAGTGTTGAAGGGAATTATATTTCAAGGTTTTGTTACAAGTCAAAACCCTTATGTTTTTAATTTTTCTGCCGGTTATGATGCCGCCGACCCTTGTTTAAATTATTATATAGCTTTTGCTTTAATATTTTTAAGCTTTTCGCTTTTATTTAAAGGAAGAGGCAGAATAATATATACTTTAGTAATTGATTGTATTTTAACACTATTAATGCTAATTGATACATGGTATTTTAGAGGCTTTCAAACTGTTCCATCTGTATTAGCATTAACTCAAACTGCTAATTTAGATAGTATGTCTGGTAGCATATTATCAATGACAAGCAACTTAGATTTAATATTCTTGTTTGATTTTATAATACTAGCTATATATGTATGCATAACTAGAAAATCTTTTACAAAAAAACATAGACGAGCTGTTAAAACTTTTATATGTACGTTTGTTCTATCAATAGTATTTATAATTTATGTTCCTTTTAGTATAACTGTTTTTAATAATAAAGAAGTTCCTAATGCTTATTTCTTTAGCAATTATGACAAATCAAATACTGCTAAATATTTTTCGCCTATTGGATATCATATAATGGATTGTTATACGACATACCGTGATTCTAAGCCATATAAATTAACTGATACAGATAAATCTGATATTAATGAATTATTTGAAGTAAAAAAAGAGAACTTACCTAACAATGAATATTTTGCTATGTCAAAGGGAAAAAATCTAATTTACATACAAGTTGAATCCTTGGAGAATTTTGTTATTGGACAAAAAATTAACGGCACCGAAATTACTCCTAACTTAAATAAATTAGTACAATCTTCATTATACTTCCCCAATACCTTTGAGCAAGTTAATGAAGGGACAAGCTCTGATTGTGACTTAATGGTTAATACTTCTATGCTACCATTAAGAAGTGGAAGTACCTTCTTTAGATATCCAAATGATTCTTATAATTCCTTGCCAAACATATTGGAAGATGAAGGTTATAGTACTATTGCAATTCATCCTGATAAAGGTTCATTTTGGAACTATAAAAATGGTTTAACTGGAATTGGTTTTGATAAGTTTAATGATTTTTATTCATTTAATGTAGATGAAAGAATAGGACTTGGTATCAGTGACAAGAGATACTTTGAACAAGTTATTCCTATGTTAAAAGAGCAAAAACAACCATTTTATTCTGAAACTATAACATTAACTAGCCATGGTCCTTTTGATATTCCCAAGGAATATAGAGAACTTGGACTTGATTCTGAATTAGATGAAAGTAAACTTGGAGGATACTTTGAAAGTATTCACTATACTGATAAACAAATAGGATATTTTCTTGATATGTTAGAAAAAGAAGGATTACTTGAAAATAGTATTATAGCTATAATGGGTGATCATACTGGAGTTCATAAATATTATGATGATAGTATTAATCAATTATCCCATAAGGAAGATTGGTTCTTAAATACTGGAAATCCTATTGTTCCATTCATTATTTTTGATCCATCTTATAAAGAAGGAAAAACATTTGACAAATTATATAATGGAGAAATTGATGTAATGCCAACACTGCTTTATTTACTTGGTGTAGATAAAGAAAAATATGAAAATACTGCTTTAGGTAGAAATTTATTAAATACAAATAAATCCTTTGCTGTAATAACTAACGGAACCCTTAAAGGTGGAGAAACTCTTACAGATAAAGAAAAAGAAGTTTATAAAAAATCATTAGATACTTCAGATAAAATGATACGTGCAAATTATACCCATAGATAAAGTATATCCTACCGAAAAAAGAAACATGATGGTTCCGGTTTCTAGGAATTTAGATGGATGATTCTAGGACTAGAAGTTGTACCCAAACAGCTTGCTTCAAAGATAAACTTTGAACAAGCTGTTTGGAACAACTTCTAGTCAAGAATCATTACCATCTAAATTCCAATGGAACACTCCACACATCATGTTTCTTTTTTCTGGTTTAGTATTATACTTAAATTTTATCAATATAAAAAAATTAGGATAAGTAAAAACAGAACAACTTCTATTAAAGAAATATCTACAGCTAAATGCTATGATGCAACGTCCACAAAAGCATAACCTTTATTTCTAGTTTTGATTGCTATTTTATAATTTTGGGTGATATCTACAGGTTTTAGTTCTATGCTTATTATATTATTCTCTGAATCTTCAACTTTAGCTCCATTTCCATCTTCTTCTCTGCTAGTATCTACATAATCTCCATTAAATAACACCACTGAGTCTATATTGGCATCTGTATAGTTCCCTTCAACTTTTACAGTTATTTTAGTTTTTTCTTGTGTAGCTTCAATAGATTTAATAATAACCTTAGTTTCCTTATTTAATTGTATTTCTTGATTATATTTTTTATCATTAGAATAACTTCCACTATGCTCTATATTTAATATTTTACCTTCATTATCAGTAACTACATAATCAAGAATGCCATTACGCATATCTTCATTTTTCTCATAATAAGTACCCCTAACGTTTAGTGTATTTCCAAATGGACTCATAACTAGTTTTTCTATTTCAAATTCACTAGCAAGTTTACCAGTAGGTAATGAAATTTTTTTATTTATGTCTATAGTTTCTGAATACTTTGAAGTACCATTCTTAGTAGTTTTAAATTTAAAATCCCAAGGTCCTTTAACATCTCCAACCCAAACTATATTGAATTCCACATCTACATTTTCTTCTAATGTCATTTCTGATACATCTCCACATATTACAGTCTCCATAGTATTATCATCAATCTTTTTATCTGTCTCATTATAATCGACGCTCTTTCCATTTAGTTGTGGTGCACCCATAATACCCTTATTAACAAACTTAGCAATATTATCTCCTTGTATTGTCATTGTTATGGCTACTATATTATCATCTATAGCCATATCGTTAATTGTTATCTATAGTTTTATTTACACTGGTTGAAAATTCCTCAAAATTCTTTAATTTATTTCCTTCAACATCATATCTGAAATCTTTAAAAATAGATTCAATTTTTCATCTGAATTATGTTCTAAACAACTAATATTATTCAATTCATTTTCTTCTAAATAAACTATTTTGCTATTTTTCTTCATGAAAGTCATAGCATTATTAATGAGTATCTTAGTAAGCCAAGTATTAAAATATTTAGGTTCTTTTAACTTGTCTAGCGATATATAAGCCTTGTACAAAGTCTCTTGGATTATATCAAGTGCATCTTCTTTGTTTTTCACATAAGCAAATGCAGTTCTATAAAGTTGCTCTTTCTTACTATTTATTAAATAAGTAAAAGATTCTTCATCTCCATCTATAGCTGATCTTACTTTATCTTCCATATTGCCTCCTTGTATATAATATGTAATTCGAAATAAATTACTATCAATTTCTTCTTACAACTATTAGACTTATAATTTCATTAAATAGTTTTAAATTTCATAAAAATTATTTAATAATAAATATAAACAAAGAAATAGACACGAAATTTGTGCAAGAATTATTGTAATTTCTCTAATCCCATGAACAAATTTCCTGTCTAATTTAGTTTTTTTATTTTCTTGTTCTCTTAATTCATCTAACTTATTAATGTTTTATTCTACAATTTCTTTATTAATAAACTATTTGCCTGCTACTGAAAGTTCTTTTACAACTACAGAAGGACATCCAATACTGCTCATTGGGAATTTTAAGTCACTTCCAACTTCCTCTATATCTTTTAATAGTGTAAAGAAGTTTCCTGCTACTGTAATTTGTTCTATAGGAAAGCTCTTCTTTCCATTTTCAATCATAAAGCCTTTAGCAGCTAATGAGAAATCTCCTGTTATAGAACTAGCTCCTGAATGAAGCCCTGCAAATTCTGTAATTATTACGCCTTCTTTTATACTCTTGCAAAGTTCTTCAAACGATTTGTCTCCTGGCTTAATATAAAAATTTGTGTCACTTACACCAACTACTGATGCATATGAACCTTTAAATCCATTTCCTGTAGACTTAACTCCAGCTTTATATGCAGTTTTTAAGTTATATAATAATGTATTTAATTTTCCTTTACTTATAATTTCTTTTTTGTAAGTTGCAACACCCTCATCATCAAAGGAAGTCGTTCCAAGTCCATCTTGCATATGTGGATCATCAATTATTGTTATTATTTCTGATGCTATAACTTCCCCTTCTTTTCCCTTTAATAAAGACAAGCCTTTTTGTGCTTGCTCTGCATTAAATATTCCTGAGAATGTACCCAGTAATGATACCATTGCTTCATTATTTACAATTATCTTATATTTTCCTGATGGAATACTCTTCCCACCAATTTTAGAAAGTGCTTCTTCAAGACCTTGCTTAGCTAAATCACTTGGTTTAATATCTCCTACAGTCTTAGCTATAACATATCCCATACCATCGTATTTCTCATTATTTTCTTCTACTATAGGCACTACATATGCAGTTAAGCTATTTCTTTCATTCTTTAAGTTAAGTCCCTTTGAATTTATTATCCCATAAGTACCTTTTCCATATCCAATTCCACAACCTTGAAAGTTTACAACCTTATCGCATTGATTTTTACATTCCTTTTCCATTTCTAAAGCAAGAATAATAAGTTCATCTGGTTTTATATTATCCAATTCCTTTTTATAACAATCTAGCTCCTTATATTCTATATCTCCTTCATAGATAAATTGCACATCCTCATTCTCTATTGCAAGTGCTGCTTCTTTTGAATTTGTTATTAAGGTTTTTATAGCCTCTTCATCTAATATTTCAGTATAAGAATATCCCATTTTACCATTTATCTTTCCTCTAAATGAAAGTCCAAAAGCATTAGTTAATTTATACTTCTCAACTTCACCTTCATAAACATTTAAACTTAAATTTTCAGCATCAGAATAATATATTTCACATTCTTCAAACCCTGAAATCTTAGCTTCTTTAAATAACTCTTCTTTAAATAAGTTAAAATCCATATCCTATCTACCTCCTACTGTCATTTTCTTTACTCTAATCATAGGTTGACCTACGTTAGTTGGAATACTTCCTGAAGATGATCCACACATACCTTGGGCTACTTCAAAATTATCTCCAACCATATCTATATCCATAAGAACTTCACTACCCTTACCAATAAGACTTGCACCTCTAACCGGTTCTTGAATTACTCCATTTTTAACTAAATAACCTTCTTGAACAGAGAAATTAAATTCACCAGTTACAGGATTAACAGAACCACCACCAAGCTTCTTAGCATACAATCCATCTTCTATAGATTTAATAATCTCATCTGCCTTATCGTATCCTGCAGCTATATAAGTATTAGTCATTCTCGAAGTTGGTTGGAACTTATAACTTTGTCTTCTTGAACTACCAGTAGCCTCCATATTCATGCGTCTTCCATTTAATTTATCAATCATATATCCTTTTAAGATACCATTTTCAATTAATACATTTCTTTGAGTCTTAGTTCCTTCGTCATCTATATTTAGTGATCCCCAAGCATTTACCATTGTTCCATCATCTATTGCAGTTACCTTCACTGATGCAATTTGTTCTCCAAGCTTACTCGCAAATACTGAATTTCCCTTAGCAACAGCACTAGCCTCTAATGCATGACCACAAGCCTCATGAAATATAACTCCACCAAATCCATTGTCTATAGCAACTGTCATGTTACCCGCTGGACAATTCTTAGCATGAAGCATAGTATGTGCTACCCTTGCTGCTTCTCTTCCATGATATGCAGGATCAACGCTATCAAACATTTCAATTCCCATATGTCTTCCTGGTCCTTCAAATCCAGTTTGGTTTTCTGACCCCTTTGATGCAATTGCACTTACTCCAAGCCTTGTTCTTATTCTTTTATCTTGAACGTATAACCCTTCAGTATTTGCAATTAAAACATTTTGTTCTTTGTCTGAATAGCTTGCAATAACTTGTGAAATATCATCACTAAAATTCTTGGCTCCACTATAAGCACTTTTTAAAATAGCTATCTTTTTATCATAAGTTACATTCTTAGGGAAATAAATTATTGGGTGTATTGTAGTTATCTTCTTTTCATTTAATATAAGTTCCCTTTGACGCTCTCCCTTAACTTCACCTAAGGCTAAAGCTGCTCTATAGGCAGTATCTAAAAGAGTATCTAGACTATTATTATTTGTATAAGCATATACACTATTTAATCCCTTAAAAATTCTAAGTCCTATTCCATAACTTCTTCCACCTATGGCATCATCTACCTTACCATCTACTAGTGATATTGAATTATTTATTGAATCTTCTTCAAATATTTCAGCAAAATCTCCTCCAGTTACTAAACACTTTGCCAGTACTTCGTTTGCAACACTTTTTGATAACATAATATTCCTCCTTGTTTTTTGAATATCTCGTATATATTTAGTTTATTTATCTTCTAATAAGCATAAAAATAGACTATGCTATTTTTTCAAGTAATAATTAATATTATACACATAATTGCAATAATATTCTAATATATAACTTAAATTAGCATAGTCCATATTATTTCATAGTTCTAAATTCATATCCTTGTTCTCTCAAATACTGTATTATTCCAGGTAAAGCCTTTGCTGTTTCTTCTTTTCCATAAGTATCATGCATTAATATAACCGCTTTCTGTCTACCAACTATAGTTTTTATAAGTTCCTGTTTTAGTTGTTCTGCATTCTTAGGTTTACCTTCTGCATCCCTAGTCATAGCATTCCAATCAACTTGATGATAATCTTTTTCTTTCATAAGAGCATCCATGGAATCCATTCCCTTCCATGTCATATGTCCACCTGGGAATCTAATAGCTCTTGTTGAAAAGTTTTCACCGAAAATATTTTTTAAAGATTGATTAGTTTTATTAACATCAGCCATAACATTATCCACATTCACAGTCTTATTGGGATATAAATAATTATAATTATGTGAATAAGTGTGATTTCCTATAGCATTTCCTTCTTCAACTTCTCTTTTTACTAGATCTTTAGTAACTTTACTTTCATCAATTGCTTTTCCAACAAGAAAAAAAGTTGCATGTACATTTTCAGCCTTGAGTGTGTCTAATATATGTGGAGTTACAGTTTCTGATGGTCCATCATCAAAAGTTAAATAAACAACTTTCTTACCATCTGCTGCTCCATCTGGCATTTGTCCTTTCATTTGTTGATTTAAATATTTCTCCACAAATGCTATATCATCAGCTACAGGATCATTTTCTAAGGAATTTACATTACCTTTATTGTCCGTATTATTTTCACCATTTGAATCTAAACTTTTTTCTTTATTTGAGTCCAAATTTGACTCTGAATTTGTTTCTTTATTAACATCAAGTGCTTGTACTGCTTGTTTGCTCTCTGAAAACTTTATAGCCATTAGAGTACTACCCACCACTACAAATGCAACAATAATAATAAACAAAATCATAGTTCTAGCAGTCTTTATATTTTTCCCTTTATTTTTATTGTATCTATGATTATTCTTCATGTCTTATACTCCTTATGCATAACTGAATTTTATTATTTTTGCTCTTTAATTATATAATAAATTAATTATAAAAATATTTTATTATATATATTATAAATTTTTAAGTGATTTTATACAACAAAAAAAAGTCGATTTCTCGACTAATAATTTTTCTTTTTAAGAATATATTTTCCATATTTAATTTCTTTATAAAATGAAAATGGCTCCGCGAAGAGGACTTGAACCTCCAACCTATCGGTTAACAGCCGAGTGCTCCACCATTGAGCTATCGCGGAATATTACCATTGAAAGAATATTGTTCTTTCAAAATTGCATATAGAATTAATGTATATTTTACAATTTGATTAAATAATTGGTCAAGCCCTCGACCTATTAGTATCAGTCAGCTAAATATGTTACCATACTTACACCTCTGACCTATCAACCTTGTAGTCTTCAAGGGGTCTTACTAGCTTACGCTATGGGAAATCTCATCTTGAGGTTGGCTTCACACTTAGATGCTTTCAGCGTTTATCCATTCCCGACTTAGCTACCCAGCTATGCTTCTGGCGAAACAACTGGTACACCATAGGTCAGTCCATCCCGGTCCTCTCGTACTAAGGACAGCTCCTCTCAAATTTCCTACGCCCGCGACGGATAGGGACCGAACTGTCTCACGACGTTCTGAACCCAGCTCGCGTGCCGCTTTAATGGGCGAACAGCCCAACCCTTGGGACCTACTTCAGCCCCAGGATGCGACGAGCCGACATCGAGGTGCCAAACCTCCCCGTCGATGTGAACTCTTGGGGGAGATCAGCCTGTTATCCCCGAGGTAGCTTTTATCCGTTGAGCGATGGCCCTCCCACGAGGTACCACCGGATCACTAAGCCCGACTTTCGTCCCTGCTCGACTTGTAGGTCTCGCAGTCAGGCTCCCTTATGCCTTTGCACTCTACGAACGATTTCCGACCGTTCTGAGGGAACCTTTGGGCGCCTCCGTTACATTTTAGGAGGCGACCGCCCCAGTCAAACTGCCCACCTAACAATGTCCTGTCACCAGTTTCATGGCATCCAGTTAGAACTTCAATACTATCAGGGTGGTATCCCAACAACGACTCCA